>MHTT01000033.1:1431-16275 GCA_001823165.1 Candidatus Wildermuthbacteria bacterium RIFCSPHIGHO2_01_FULL_49_22b | reverse complement strand
CTTTGTAGAGGCCCTGAATAAAATGGAGAAGTTCGAGGCGGCGGTTGCGGCACATACGGTGTAGAACGATGGAAAGGGGGCTTAAACCCCTAAAGCGGCTCGTTTCGGCGAGCCCTTTTCTTTACTCTGTATTTTGATTAGAGTGGAGTAGTATGCTGGTGGACGCCCATGGTCATGTAAATTTCTCTGCGTTCAAGAATGATGCGGACGCCGTGTTAAAAAGTGCGCTGGAAGGCGGCACCTGGGTTGTGATGCCGGGCAGCCAGTACTCCACTTCCAGGAGGGCAGTGGAGATAGCAGAGAGATACGGAGAAGGGGTGTATGCTGCCGTTGGGCTCCACCCCATTCACCTTTCGGAAAAGAGAAAAATGGATGTGCAGGAGGTGCAGTCAGAGAACGGCAAGGAAGAGCCGTGGATGACCTTTGAGACAAACGGAGAAGAGTTCTCCTATGAAAAGTACCGGGAGTTGGGGCGCAGAGAAAAGGCGGTGGCGATAGGGGAATGCGGCCTGGACTATTACACAGAGCCCAAAGGCAGGGAGAAGCGGGAAGCCCAGCGGGCAAAGCAGAAAGCAGCCCTGGCTCAGCAGGTGCGGCTTGCCCAGGAGCTCAACCTCCCCCTTATCTTTCACTGCAGAAAGGCGCACGAGGACCTCATTGAATTCCTTTGGCCCCACAAGGGAGCAATTCGGGGGGTGGCGCATTGCTACACGGGCGACATGAAGCAGGCAGAGAAGTTTTTTGAGCTTGGGCTCTTCTTTGGCTTCAACGGCTTGATTTTCAAAGAGGTGCCTGCGCTCCCTGACCCAACGGAGATTATCAAAGCCCTACCTTTAGAAAGGATTGTTCTAGAAACAGATTCTCCATATCTGATACCGCCTCAAGCGATAGTAGGGTCAGACCCTACTATGCGTAATGAGCCCTTGTTTGTGAAATATGTTGCAGAGGAGATTGCCCGTATCAAAGGCATCTCAATGGATGAAGTAGCCCTTGTCACCAGTAAAAACGCCAAATCCCTGTTTTTCATTTAGGCAATTACAGGGAATACGAGGCCCCTTTCTTTTTGATGAGGCCGTCTTTTTCTAAAGAGGCAAAGATCTTTTCTGAAGCGTAAGGACTCCCCGATGTTTTTAGAAGCTTTTCCAGTTTGTGTTTTGTCGCAGTTTGCCTTGGCTGGTCCAGGAGAAAGCGCATGACTTTGGTGCGAAAGGAGCGAAAGGAGCCCGTAAACCTGCTTTGCTTTGTGTAGTGCTTGCTCCTTTTATTTATCTTCTTGTCTTTCAGCACCGTTGCTCCGTAGTCAAACAAGGCGTAATGCCACTCCCGCGGAGATATACCGTGATTTCTACGATCGTAAGAATTAGGGTATAGAATAGCGTCCATTGCTTTCTGGGCAATGGGCAGAATTTCTTTGTCAGGCACGTTTTTTCTGTTAGGGGAAAAGAAGTGGAGATAAACCCTTCTGATGTTGGTGTCCATAAAGGCCTCCTTTTTGCCAAAGGCAAAGCAAGCAACAGCTCTTGCCGTGTAGGGGCCTATGCCGGGAAAAGTTTCCAGAACCTTTGTATCTTTTGGGAATATTCCTTTGTATTTCTTTACAATTCTCTTTGCGGTTTCTTTTAAGGCAAGGGCTCGTTCCCAGTAGCCCAGCCCCTGCCAGACCAACAGGAGCTTTTTATCTGGTGCCTTTGCCAGAGCATGCAAGGTTGGGAAAGCTTTCAAAAACTCCTGGTATTTGGGAATAACCCTGGCCACCTGGGTTTGCTGGAGCATGACTTCAGACACCAGGATTTTATACGGGTCTTTGGTTTCTCTCCAGGGCATGTTCCTGCGGTTCGTTTTGTGCCAGTCCAGAATCGTCTTTTGGAAAGCAGAAATCGTCATATCCTTTAGGATAGACAAAAATGGCTAAATTGGCTACAATCAGGGAGCATATGGAAAGATATAATCCTCAAGAGATAGAGGGGAAATGGAGAAGATTTTGGGAGAAAAGGAAGGCATGGAAGGTGAATCTTGGTAGGGCAAAAAAGCCCTACTATAACTTAATGATGTTTCCCTATCCTTCGGCCGAAGGTCTGCACGTGGGGAATGTGTACGCATTTGTCGGTTCTGACATCCACGGCAGGTTCCAAAGGATGTGGGGGCATGATGTCTTTGAGCCCATAGGGTTTGATTCCTTTGGCATTCACTCTGAAAACTTTGCCATAAAAAAGGGAACTCATCCAAAAGAGCAGACCGCAAAAAACATCAAGCACTTCACTGAACAGCTTAAGCAATTGGGAGCGCTTTTTGATTGGGACAGGGCAGTTATTACTTCTGAACCCGAGTACTACAAATGGACCCAATGGCTGTTTTTGCAACTCTACAAGGCAGGCCTTGCCTACAAGGGTAAGGCCCCCGTGGACTGGTGCCCTTCTTGCAAGACCGTGCTCGCTGACGAGCAGGTCATTGAAGGAAAGTGTGAGAGATGCGACTCTGTAGTTTTGCAAAAAGACCTGGAGCAGTGGTTTCTCAGGATTACCAAGTACGCAGACCGGTTATTAAAGAACCTAGAGACGATTGACTGGTCAGAAAAAACAAAGATTGCCCAGAGAAACTGGATTGGTCGCACGGAAGGGACGAGTATAACGTTTAAGATCGAGAACTCAAAAGAAGAAATCAAGGCCTTTACGACCCGCGCCGATACTTTGTATGGGGCGACCTTTCTGGTTCTTGCTCCAGAACATCCTCTCATTGCCTCCGTAACTTCAAAAGGGATTCAAGAGTACGTTGAGGCAGCAAAGCGGAAGACGGAACTCGAGAGGAGGGCTGAGGAAAAAGAGAAAACAGGTGTGTTTACCGGTTTCTATGCCATCAACCCTCTGAACAAAGAAAAGATCCCTGTCTGGGTTGCAGACTATGCGCTCATGGGATACGGAACAGGGGCCTTGTTTGGAGACGCGCACGACGAGCGCGATGTTGAGTTTGCAAGAAAGTATACTATTCCCCTCAAAGCAACCGTAATTACGGGAGACAAGAAGCAGGACCAAAAGATTTTGAGCCTTGAACAATGCTTTACCGAGTATGGGATTCTCGTGGATTCTGGTCCTTTTACCGGTATGACCTCAAGGGAAGCAATGAAAAAGGTAACCGAATGGCTCACAGAGAAAGGACTAGGGGAAAGCAAGGTAACATATCATCTTCGTGATTGGCTTATTTCCCGCCAGAGATACTGGGGTCCTCCCATACCCGTCATTTACTGTCGTAAATGCCGGGAAAGCACAAAACACAAAACACAAAGCACAAATAAATCACAAAACACAAAGCACAAATCGCAGACAGAAGATAGATACGGCATTGATTACGTTGTTATCAATGGGGTTGAATATGCCATTGTGCTGGTTCCAGAAAAAGATCTTCCGGTGCGGCTTCCCAAGATAAAGGACTTTAGGCCAACGGGGACAGGAAAGTCGCCCCTTGCCTCTGTGTCCAGTTTTATGAAAACCAAGTGCCCTGTGTGCAAAGGGTCGGCCCAACGGGAAACCGATGTTTCAGACACGTTTCTGGATTCCGCCTGGTACTTTCTGCGCTATCCCTGCACCGAATACGCCAACAAGCCTTTTGATAAAAAGCGAATCAAGAAGTGGCTGCCCGTTTCCATGTACATCGGCGGCCACGAGCATGCCGTACTTCATCTTCTCTACACAAGGTTTATTACCATGGCCTTAGAGGATATGGGCTACATTGAGTTTGGAGAACCTTTTAAAAAGTTTCGAGCCCACGGCCTCATAACCAAAGAGGGAACCAAGATGTCCAAGTCCAGGGGCAACGTGGTGAACCCGGACGAGTACTTTGTAAAGTATGGGGCCGATACGGTGCGCACCTACTTGATGTTTTTAGGCCCCATGGCAGAAGGCGGGGATTGGCCAGACAAAGGCATTGTCGGGGTGTACCGGTTCTTCAACCGTCTCTGGACCCTTGTTGCTAAGCCGAGCTTAGCAACTGCTAAGCTCGGCTTAGCAAGCGAGTTAGCAAGCGAGTTGGTAAACGAGGTTCTGCGGCACAAAACAATCAAAAAGGTTACAGAAGACCTTGAAAATCTTCGTTACAACACCGCCATCGCCGCCTTAATGGAATACTTTAATGCCCTTCAGCGCTCCGACAAGGCAACGCGAGAACAAATCAACACCTTGCTGATTCTTCTCTCTCCTTTTGCCCCTCATCTTACAGAAGAGCTGTGGGGGAAGCTGGGAAACAAAGGCAGTATTCACAATCAGCCCTGGCCAAAGTACAATCCAAGGATTCTCAAAGAAGAGCAGCTGCGGCTTGTGGTGCAGGTGAACGGCAGGGTTAGGGAGGTTCTTTCGGTTGCCCGGGGTATCTCCGAAAAGGAAGCTGTTGCCCTTGCCTTGCAGCAAGAGAAGATCAAGAAATGGTTTCCTTCAGGCAAGCCAAAGAATGTGGTGTTTATAAAAGGAAGATTACTCAACTTGGTATCATATTGAGTTATGTGTGGAATCGTAGGATATATTGGAAAACAAAAGGACGTGCGCAGCGCGCTGGATTCGCTCAAACGGCTTGAGTACAGAGGGTATGACTCAGCCGGTCTTGCAGCGTTCATTCCAGAACGAAAGGAAATACTATGGAAAAGGGCGCTGGGCAGGATTCAGGAGCTTGAGCGCAGCCTGGAGGGAGTTTCTGCACAAGGAAGTCCTATTCTGCTCCATACGCGCTGGAGCACGCACGGCGCTCCAACAGAAGCAAACGCCCATCCGCACGCCGACTGCAAGGAAAACATCTTTGTCGTGCACAACGGCATTATTGAAAACTACCGCCAACTCAAAGAAAAGCTCCTGGCAAAGGGACACAGGTTTCTGTCTGAAACGGACACAGAAGTCCTGCCGCACCTCATAGAACATTTCTTTTCCGCCTCCGCCAGGATTGCAGCAAACAGGCAGGGGAACCTGGAGGAAGCGGTGCGCAAGGCCCTGGCTCTGGTGCAGGGGAGCTACGGGATTGCTGTCATTGCAAAGGATGACCCGGAGAAAATTGTTGCGGCCCGCCTCTCTAGTCCCCTGGTTATTTCTGTGAATGACTCTGGAGGATTTGTTGCTTCAGACCCGGCAGCCCTTCTTTCGTACTCAAACAAGATGGTGTTTCTAGACGACGGAGAGATTGCAGTCATTACTCCCCAGGAGTTCCGGGTATCAGACCTCAAAAACAACCTGAAAGAAAAGGAAGTCACGGAGCTTGCCTGGACTGCAGAGGAGGCGCAGAAAGGAGGATATCCCCACTTCATGCTCAAGGAAATTATGGAGCAGCCAGAAAGCATTGCCAACGCCCTGCGGGGGCGCCTTCTGCCAGAAGAAGGGAGAGCGAAACTCGGAGGGCTGGAGCCCGTGGCAGAACGCCTCCGCTCCCTGGACCGCCTTCAGATTATTGCCTGCGGCACGGCCTTTTACGCAGGCCGCACCGGAGAGTACATGCTAGAAGAATATGCTGGCATTCCCTGCGAGGTGGACATTGCCTCTGAATTCCGCTACCGCAAGCCCGTGCTTAGCAAGCAGACCGCAACCCTGTTTATTTCCCAGTCCGGGGAAACCGCAGACACCCTGGCCGCCTTGAAAGAGGTAAAAGAGAAGGGAGGACTAACCCTGGGTATTGTGAACGTGGTTGGCTCTTCCATTGCCAGGGAGCTTGAGGCAGGAATATACAACCATGCCGGGCCTGAAATCGGGGTGGCCTCCACCAAGGCCTTTACTTCCCAGCTTGTGCTTTTGGTTTTGCTCACCTTGTTTCTCGGAAGACAGAGGGATGTGTCCTTGGTCATGGGCCAGCGCATTGCCAAAGAGCTTTCCCGGCTCCCCGAACTTGTTGCCAGGGTATTGGAGCAGGCGCCAAGAGTAAAGGAGATTGCAGACAAATACAAGGACTGCCAGAACTTTCTTTACATTGGCCGCAAATACAACTATTCGGTGGCCTCGGAAGGAGCGCTCAAGTTAAAGGAAATATCGTATGTGCATGCTGAAGGATACGGGGCAGGGGAAATGAAGCATGGACCCATTGCCTTGATTGACGAAGAATTTCCCACGCTAGCCATTGCGCCTTCCGACTCCGTGTACGAAAAGATGGTTTCCAACATCCACGAGATAAAAGCAAGAAGGGGACCCGTCGTTGCCATTGCAACAGAGGGGAACGAGGATATAAAGAATGTTGCGGACAATGTCATTTACATTCCCAAAACCCTAGAGATGCTCACCCCCATTCTTTCTGTTGTTCCTTTGCAGCTCTTTGCCTATTACATGGGAGTATTAAAAGGATATGACGTGGACAAGCCAAGGAACCTTGCAAAATCCGTGACGGTGGAATAACAATCTATGAAACAGCACGCGAAAAAAAAGAACTTTGTGGTTATCGGCGGGGGAACAGGAAGTTACACCGTGCTTTCCGGGTTAAAGAAATATCCGGTCAAGCTTTCTGCCATTGTGACCATGGCAGACGAGGGTGGCTCCACGGGCATTTTGCGAGACGAGCTGGGGGTGCTGCCCCCGGGGGACGTGCGTCAATGCCTAGTAGCGCTTTCTTCCTCTGACCTTCTGATGCGGGAACTCATGAATTATCGGTTTGGCAGTGGGGGGCTCAAGGGACACAGTTTCGGGAACCTTTTTCTTTCTGCCCTAGAAAAGGTGACCGGGAGCTTTGACCTTGCCGTACAAAGGGCCTCAGAAATCCTTCGCCTGCAAGGCTATGTTATCCCTGCAACCCTGCAGCAGACCCACCTTGTTGCGTATTTGAGAAACGGCAAGATGGTACGGGGAGAAGATAACGTGCAAAAGGCAGACCTGCTGCGCATCAAGCATATTGCTCTGCAGCCCAAAGCAAGGGCAAACCCAAAGGCACTGAAGGCAATTTCCAGGGCAGACACCATTATCATTGGCCCCGGGGATTTCTACTGCAGTTTGGTTCCCAACCTTTTGGTTCAGGGGATTTCGCAGGCAATCTGCAAAAGCAGGGCAAAAAAGATTTACGCGTGCAACCTCGTGACCAGGGCAAGGCATACGGATGCATGGAACGTAAAAGAGTATGCGACCCAGCTGGAACGCTACCTTGGATGTTCTTTTGACGCTATTGTCTATAACAACCGCAAGCCGGGAGCGGGGGTGTTTAAAAAATACGCGAGAAAGGGCGAACAAATGGTGCTTGCCCAAAAGGGGCTAGACAAGGCAAGATTTGTGGGCGCGGATTTGCTCAACAAAGGAATCTTTGCTCCGCAGAAGACAGACCGCATTCACCGCAGCTTTATCCGCCATGACCCAGACAAGCTGGCTCGCCTTTTGCTGAAGATATGATTCTTCACGAGCATTTCTCAAATCTTGCGGCAGCGCACCCTTCCAAAGAGGCGCTCTTATCATACGACGAACAGGGAGAACAAGAAGAATCCTTTACCTTTGCAGAGCTCAAGAGAAGCGTTGAGCGCATTGCCGGCTGGCTCAATAAAGACCTTGGATTGCGCCCCGGGGATGTTTTGGCTTTGGCATTGCCAAACAGCGTGGAACTGCTCATTATTTCGTGGGCCGCTTGGGCAAGCGACATCATTACCCTTCCCTTGGACACGAAACGAGACACCGCAAGGCAGTGCGCCTACAAGGTGCAGCTTGCCAAGGCAAAGGTTCTTATTGGGAGAGAAGAGATGCTCTCTTCTCTGGATTCAGAGGAGTTGAGAAAGGCATGCAAGGTTGTGGAAGTCAGCGATGTGCAAAAACTCCAGGATGCAGCCGAGGAACCCTCGTGGCAGCAGGGAACCTCGCATGCCGCCCTCATTCTTTTTACGTCTGGCACCACCGCAGAACCCAAGGGGGCGGAACTCACGTTACAAAACCTGCTGGTCAACGCAGAGGGAATCAAAGATTGGCTGAAGATAGAAGAAAGGGATCGCTTTTGCGTGCTGCTGCCTTTGCATCATATAAACTCCACAACCTTTTGTTTGGCAGCCCTGCTGGCAGGGACAAGTATTGCAGTGCCTCCTTCGTATTCCAACTCAAGGTTCTGGCAATGCCTGGCAAAAACAAAAAGCACCTTCACCTCCATTGTCCCCACGATTTGCTATGACCAGCTGTCTCGCGGCAAAGAGTTTGCGCAGGCAAAAGAGGAGCTCAAGCTCACCAGGATACAAATCGGCTCTGCCCCGGTGGTGGCAGCTGACGCGCAAAAGTTTATGGATCAGTTTGGCATTCCCTTGTACCAAGGGTATGGGCAGACCGAGACCGCCCTGCGGGTCACGGGAGTTCCCATGGGCTTGCCCCCAGAAATCTATGAGCAGCTGGTGGAAGAAAACAGCATAGGAAAGGCAATGGAATGGGCCGATGTGCGGATTCTCAAAAAGGAAGGAGGGTTTGCGGCAGAGGGGCAAGAAGGAGAGATTGCCGTGAAAGGGCCCGCTGTCATGAAAGGGTATCTGGAGAATCCCGAGGCAAACGAGAAAGCGTTCAAGAATGGTTATTTTCTGACCGGAGACCTCGGCTTCTATAAAACGATCGCGGGTGCCAGGTATTTTTTCCTCAAAGGAAGGATAAAAGAAATCATTATCAAGGGAGGGGTGAACCTGTCTCCCGCAGCCATTGAGAGCCGCCTAAAAACCATGTGCCAGGACATTGAGCAGGTATATGTCATGGGAATGCCTGACGCAAGGTATGGGGAAGAGGTGGCAGCAGCTGTGTGCTTTAACAAACAGGAAAACCCATCAAGACAGCTTGCCCTGCTCAAGTACAAGCTCTCCCTGCCTTCAAAAGAGTTCCCCTTGTTCGAGAGGCCAAAATACCTTGCCGTCATTGAGGCAGACCAGGTCCCCATGACCCCTACGGGGAAGGTGCAGCGTTCAGCCCTGAAAAACATTCTTCCCTCGGGGGCCTTTGAGCAGGTTTCCCTGGTTGCCCAAAATAGCGCCTTTGCGTTTTTCGTGCTCTCTGCAGATGACAAACGCCATTTCAAGCAGGCCCTTGAGCTTTTCAACTTTTGCTGGCAGCCCCTTACCATTGATGAGCAGAAGTTTGCAGCTCACGTGCGCAACGGCACCGTTATCATCGCAGTGGATGCAGCAGACGCCGTGTGCGGGCTGGTGAGCTTTGTGCGCACCTTGCGCACGCAAGAACAGCTTGTTCGCCTCACCTACCGAGAGCTCACCTCTGATTTGTCTCTGCAGAGCAACGAGCCAGAGGGCGACAAGATTGTATGCGTTTCCGTGTGCAGCAATACTGCCCAGGAGCAGCCTTTGCGTAAAGACATTACTCCACCGTCCCCTTCCAGAGAAGATATGGAGGCCTATCTTCGTTCAGGAAATGATATGGTGTACAACTTTCACCAAAAGCCAAAAGCGGCTCTTCCGGGAGCTGAACTGATTGCCCTCTTGCCCCAAGCCAGGCCAGAGGATACACTGGCGTTAGGTTATGCCATGCTGCTGCGCTACCCGCAGATTCCTGAAACAAAGGAAATTGAGCCGGATGCCGCCTCTTCCTGCGCGGTTCAGCTGGTGGAGGCGGCAATGCGCTTTGCCCAGCAGCTCGGAGTTTCCCGGGTGTACGCTTTTTCCAGGCCGGCAGGCGCCTATCATTACTTTATGAAGAAACAATAATGCAAGCAGTCCTTATTGCGGCGGGAGAATCTTCCAGGTTTTGGCCCCTTGCCAACGGAATCCATAAATCCCAGCTTTTTTTGCTCGGCAAGCCCTTAATGTACTGGACGTTGAAAGGACTGGCAGAGCACGACATCAAAAATGTGGTGGTGGTGCACGGCAGAGATTCCTCAATTCCTGCAATGCTGGAACAAGAGAACGACCTCGGCCTGCGCCTTTCCTATGCCGTGCAAGAAAAGCCCCTGGGAACGGGCAACGCGCTGTTTGCCGCAAAAAAATACATCAAGGACTCCTTCTTTGTGTTTTGGCCCAACAAGGTGAATTCAGGAGAGCTGGTGGGGAAAATGTTGGAGGTTCAAAAAAAGCAGGGGGCAAAAGCGGTGTTCGTGGGAGCTTTCACAAAGGCCCCGTGGGATTATGGGGTGGCCCGCATGGAAGGGGAGCGCCTTGCAGAAATCGTGGAAAATCCCAAGCAGGGGCATGAGCCCTCAAACACCAAGGTTGTCGGCGCCTATCTCCTTGAATCTGACTATTTTTCTTACTACGGACGTTTGTCCCGGCGGCACGAGGCGGACTTTGTTGAGGCACTGAATCTGTATTTAAAAGACAAGAAGGCGTCTCTGGTGATGTCAGAGAATGATGTCCCCGCCTTAAAGTATCCCTGGGACCTGTTCTCGGTTCTGGACATTCTTTTTCGTTCGCGCCAGCAGCAGCGGATTATCCACCCTACCGCAAAAATAGGGGAAGGCACTGCTTTTGAGGGGCCCGTGTATATTGGAGAGAAGTGCGAAATTGGTCCGCACAACGTCTTGCGAGGACCTCTGAACATTGAGAAAGGAACAAAAACAGGAGCTTTCTTTGAAATCAAGCACTCGGTCGTGCAAGAAGGCACGCACTTTCACTCAGGATACATTGGCGATTCTCTCATTGGCAAGAACTGCCGCTTCGGGGCCGGGTTTGTGGCGGCAAACAGGCGCCTGGACAGAAAGAATATTGCCTGCGAGGTTCAAGGGAAAAGGATGGATACTGATTTGGATCACCTGGGGGCTGTCGTGGGAGAGGAAACAAGCATTGGCATTCAGGCCGGCACCATGCCGGGCGTATTTGTAGGGGCAAGATGCCAGATTGGCCCTGGCACCATTGTTTTTGAAAACGTACCAGACAACACCTCCCTTTTTGCCAGATTTAAGCAGAAAAACTCTCCTTGTTGACACGATTTCAAATAGGTCCAACGAAACCTAATCCCACCTCTAAAAGCTGTCTCCGGACAGCTTTTCTCTTTTCCGTCCCAGCGGGAGCTGATATAATGGGGAATGCGAATTGTCCAAGTAGTTGTTCACGAGAACTTCCAAAAAGCCGTCCAAAAGGCGGCAGCGGCCCTATTGCAAGGCAACGTGGTGGTTTGTCCTACCGACACGGTGTACGGTCTGCTTGCTGACGCGACCAACGGAAAAGCCGTTCGCAAGGTTGTTCAAATCAAGGGACGGCAGCAGGGCAAACCCCTGCCCATTTTTGTAAAAGACATGGCCACGGCAAAACAGCTTGCAAAGATCTCTCTTTTGCAAGAAAAGTATATAAAAAAAGTGTGGCCAGGCAAGGTTACGCTGGTTTTCAAAAGCAGGGGAGTATTGCCAAAAGAAACAGGCACCACCAAAACCATTGGCCTTCGCATTCCAAACCACGTGTTTTTGCAGATGCTGTTGGCTGTGCTGGGAAGACCCGTTGTAGGAACTTCTGCAAACCTTGCCGGAAAGCCGCCAATTTTGGACAGCAAAGATATTGTCAAGCAGTTTTGGAAAAGAACATACAAGCCAGATATACTGCTTGACGCAGGAAAACTTCCGCGCTCCCGGCCGTCTCGGGTTATTGATATTATTGGAAGCGAACCCAAGATTTTAAGAAAATAAAACCATGGTATTTTCCATTGAGTCCGCCCATTATTTTGAATACTTTTTCCGGAGAGACGTTACCAAGCTCTATCTTGCCTTTGCCATTCGCAACTTTGCTTTGGGCATGGTGTTGCTGTTTGAACCGGTGTATCTCTATTTGTACTTTGGCAAATCTATCCCCATGGCCCTTGTTTTCTTTGCGGTCATGTTTGGGGGATTTGGCTTGTTGAGTCCCTTTGGCGGAAAGATTATGACGAAGATAGGCACCACCAAGACCATCTTAATAAGCTTGTTCTTTTATTTTGCCTACTACCTTGCATTATTTTTTTTCCCCGTTTCTTTCTGGTTTGTGCCTCTTTCCATTGTCTTTGCAATTATCGCCATGACGCTGTTTTGGCCCTCCTTTCATGTGGACTTTGCGAGATTTTCTTCCCAAAAGACCAGGGGAAGCCAGGTGGGGAGCCTGAATGTCATGAGCATTATCCCGACCGCCATCAGCCCTGCCCTGGGTGGATGGATTTTAGCTTCCTTTGGATACCCCGTGCTGTTCGTGGTGGTGCTCGTTGTGCTTATTGCCTCTGCCTTACCCTTGTTTTACTGCACAGAAACCCACGAGGTGTATTCTGACTCTTATCAAGACGCATGGAGAAGGGCCTTTAAAAAAGAGAATTGGGGCTTGAACATCGGGTTTGCGGCAAGCGGACTGGAAGGCATGGTGTATATGTTTTTTTGGCCCCTGTTTTTGTTTTTCGTGACAGCGAATTTTGACTTTATGGGCGGCATTGTGTCCGGTGCCTTTGGAATTTCCATCTTGTTTATGTTGTACATAGGCAGAATCTCCATCCCAAAAGACCGCTCCTGGATTCTGCAGTTAGGTTCTTTGTGGACAGGCATCTCCTGGGTCCTTAAATACTTTATCGTTACCCCCTTTGATGCCTTTCTCGCGCACACCTTGTACCACATTTCTTCCACTGCAGCAAGCATACCCTTTCAAACCCTGTTCTATGAAAAGGCAGCCGCTAAAGGCAAGGACGCAGACGAGTTCCTGGTGTATCGGGAAATAGTAATGAACATGGCAAGATTCGTGTTCCTGCTGGTGCTTGCGGGGGTCTTTTTTCTCTTTCCTTTATTACCCATTCGTGCTACGTTTTTTGCTGCAGCGGTCTTTTCTTTAGGATTCATGTTTTTAGGGAAGACCCCACGCTTTTCTTTTTTTTAAATGAAAAAATCTCTTCGCAAAACAGACCCCGAGATTTACGAGTTAATAGAAGCTGAGGCCCAGCGCAGAAGGGTTGGCCTGGAAATGATTCCGTCTGAAAACCATACGTCTCCCGCGGTACTGGAGGTCTTGGGCTCCATACTTACCGACAAGTACTCTGAAGGGTATCCCGGCAAGCGCTACTATGCGGGAAATGAGTTTATTGACAAGGTGGAAAACCTTGCGAGAGAGCGCGCAAAGAAAGCGTTTGGAGTGCCTCATGCCAATGTGCAGCCGTATTCAGGGAGCCCCGCAAATTTTGCCGTGTACCTAGCTACTATGAAGCCGGGAGACGTGGTTATGGGTCAGGACCTTCCGGACGGAGGGCATTTAACGCATGGCTGGAAGTTCAACATTTCAGGAACTTTGTATGAGAGGGCTCCCTACCATGTTACCAAAGAAGGAATCATTGATTTTGAGGAAGTTAGAGTGCTTGCAAAAGAAAAGAAACCCAAGCTTATCTGGTGCGGAGCAACCGCCTACCCCAGAGAGTTTCCCTTTGAAGAATTTGCAAAGATTGCAGATGAGGTGGGCGCATACTTTGCTGCCGATATTGCCCACATTGCAGGTCTTGTGATAGCCGGCGCCCACAAGAGCCCGGTTCCGTATGCTGACATCATTACTACCACAACCCATAAGACCCTGCGGGGTCCCAGGGGAGCCCTTATCATGGTGACGCAAAAAGGATTGGATAAAGATCCCGAACTGGCAGAAAAGATAGACAAAGCGGTGTTTCCTTTTGGGGTACAGGGCGGTCCCCACAACCACCAGACCGCAGCCATTGCAGTGGCCTTGAAAGAGGCAATGACGCCAGAGTTTAAAGAATACGGAAAGCAGGTGGTCAAGAATGCAAAAGCCCTGGGAGAATCATTGAAGGAACAGGGCTTGCGCCTGGTTTCCGGGGGAACAGACAACCATATGCTGTTGGCAGACCTCACGCCCTTTGGAAAGGGCACCGGTGTGTTTGCACAGGATGCTCTGGATGCGGCAGGGATTACCGTGAACAAAAACACCATCCCAAAAGACCCTTCCTCTCCTTTTTACCCAAGCGGCATTCGTCTGGGGACTCCTGCAATAACTACTAGGGGCATGAAAGAAAAAGAGATGAAGATTATTGGAAAGTGGATTGCAGAGATTATCCAAGAGGTGAAGCACTGTCAGCTTCCCGAAACCAAGGAAGAACGCATCGTCTCTCTTAAGCAGTTCAAAAAGGACATTGCAGGAAACAAGAGGCTCAAAGAGATAAAGGGGCAGGTTGCAGAGCTCTGCAGCAGATTTCCCCTGCCCTATTAAACTGTGCTGCAAAAGTCCGGCCTCTGCTATTTACAAGGAACGGCCTTACAATTTTCACGGCCGTTAAAATCATAAGTAATCATATTTCTCTTTTCTATGGTACGCGTTCTTTCTGGGGAGCCAATAGCTCGCCGCATTCTCAATAATTTGAAAAAAAGAAAAAAATCAAGAAGAAAACTTTCTCTTGCGGTGGTTCAGGTTGGGGAGAACAAGGTTTCCGCAAAGTATGTGGGAGAGAAGCGCAAGGTTGCAAAGGAACTCGGGGTTAGCTTTCGTTTTGTACAGCTTCCTTACGGCATTTCTCAAAAGAATCTGGAGCAAAAAGTGGCAAGAATAGGGAAAGACAAAAAGGTTTCTGGTATGCTCGTGCAGCTTCCCTTGCCCCCCAAAATGAACACTCAACATGTTTTGGACCTTATCCCCAAAGAGAAAGATGTGGACGTTCTCTCTTCGGTTTCTTTTTCTGACTTTGCCTTGGGAATCTTGCCTATCTTGCCCCCTACCGCAGCTGCCATTGCCCTATTGCTGAAAGAAACGAGAAGGAAGCTGGAAGGAAGCAGGGTAGCAATAGTAGGGGCAGGCAAGCTGGTCGGTTTGCCCACTGCCTTATGGCTGGCCCAGCAGGGAGCCAGCGTTTCCTTGATTCAGAAAGGGACCAAGAACGCCAGCAAGCTGATTTCAAAAGCAGACATTGTTATTTCCGGAGTAGGGAAACCAGGGTTGCTCACAGGCAAGATGATAAAGAAGGGAGCGGTTGTAATTGATGCCGGTACCTCAACCGCTGAACATGTCAAACA
>MHTT01000033.1:0-1377 GCA_001823165.1 Candidatus Wildermuthbacteria bacterium RIFCSPHIGHO2_01_FULL_49_22b | reverse complement strand
GCGTAGCTAAAAAGGCAAGCTATCTGAGCCCTGTTCCTGGAGGAGTTGGACCCTTGACCGTTGCTTGCTTGTTTTTCAATCTCGTGGCATTGACAAAAAAGCAAGACCGTGCTATGTAGTATTTGAACGCGGCAAATTTTGCATGTCGCGCAGTACATTACATCATCCGCGAAAACCGGATGGAAAGGGTGGTTCAAGATGGTTATGGTTGCGACAACCGACCAGAAGGCGAGACTGCTCGATCTGACCACAGGGGTGCTGGAGCTTGTTCGTGATGGTAAGCGTGATCCAGAGGAGGTCTGCGATGTTCTCCAAGTTATCAAAGGAGAACGGAACTTTGCGTTCATTCTAGGGTGCAAGCAGCAGATCCTCATTTCTAGGTTCAAGATCCGGAAAACCATCAAGCTCGGTCTCCACAAGTCGCCCGAGGAGTATCGCAAGACATTCGCAGGCAAGTGTGAAATCGGTATCTACGCCGGCCAGATCCTCGACGAAACGCCTGTCAGCCAGGACGAGGTTGCAATAGGCTTGGTCTTCGTGATGGGCCGCCAGTTGGGCTTCAAGAGAAGTGCGTGTCGCGATGCAATCTATGCTCATGCCTTGGAGCTGGGCCTTGAGAAGTGTCCAGCCGAGGTCGGCCCTGCCTTGCGTGAACAGTACCCCGACCAGCCTATGGGCGAGGGGGTTGTTATCGGAATGGATCCCATAGCCGACTCGGGCGGCGACCTCCGCGTGTTCGGCGTCGAGCACTATGACGGTGGCTTGTGGCTCTATGGCGGTCGCGGCAATCCCGACCGTGTCTGGAATCCTGACGATCTCTGGGTCTTCGCCCTGTCCCGCAAGTAGCTCTTTGGTCTTGAATCTTGGATCTTTTGGATCCTTGAAACTTGATCCTTGAGTCTGCAGCCCCGTATCTTTCTTTCGCCACAAGCGAGGGATTGATGCGGGGCTTTTCTTTTGGTACGATACAAACGGAAATAGGCGAATACGCAGAAGATCAAGGTTTTCTGCTGCCGAACCCAGTATCCATACATCCAGAGTATCTTTGACTACGGTTTGAGATAGAGCGGTGTATGCAGAAACTTCAAAAAATGAAGCTACTTGGTATAGGGTGCTAGGGCATTAAAGATGCCGAATACGATACAACCCCGAGAGTATTCGAGGGGTGGTGGCAGAGCAGGCATCCTATACATAACCGACTCGGACGGCAACCTCAACGTGCGTTACCTCAGTTGGTACGGTGACAGGAACACCTAGATGTCAAACACTTAGTGTTGGACACTTCTGACAGCCGGGCGGCTACACTCAGGGTAAAAAGCATAAAAGGGGACGTGGATTTTGAAAGCGTAGCTAAAAAGGCAAGCTATCTGAGCCCTG
>MHTT01000032.1 GCA_001823165.1 Candidatus Wildermuthbacteria bacterium RIFCSPHIGHO2_01_FULL_49_22b | reverse complement strand
GCGATATCCAGGAGCCGGGCATACAGGTACATGACAACCGTCACGTCTGACTTGATTCCCCTGCTGTTGTGATACTTTGTTTCCACGATAAAATGGGTGTCTTTGCTCAAGGCAAGAATATCTATTTCATGGGACACGCACTCCCCTTTCAGAATCTGGTTGGTGCGGGTTGCATATCCGTATTCTTTCAGAAGGGCGGCAGCATACTGCTCAAAGAGGAATCCGGCGGGCCCCAGTTCCATGATGCCCCGTTTTAGGGAATAGCGGGCCGCGTGTACAGTGCTTTCTTTTGTGAGATAGGCCCTGGTGCGTTCTGAAATCTCTTGGGTTGTCATGCCAGGGACAATCTCTTTTTCCACCATGCGGCACACCTGTTCCACGAGGTCTTTTGGAGCCCCGGCTGCCTTCAAAGAATTGCAGAGCTTTTGCCTGCTGTAGGTTTCCTGTTCGCCCGATGCCTTGGTGATCTTCATTGTACCTTTGATATTGCCTGTTCAATTCTTGAAAGCGTTTTTTCTTTTCCAAGAACAAAGGCCACCTCAAAGGGGCCGGCCGAGGCCTCTTTCCCCGTGAGAGCAGCGCGTAAAGGCCACAGCAGCTTTCCCTTGTCTCCCATTGTTTCTGCTTCCTTCATCAAGACCTGCTCTATTCTCTCTTTGTTCCACTCCCCTTCTAAAATGCCAGAGAGCAGTTCTTTTACCTTTTGAAGGGACTCTCTGATTTCCTGCTCCCCCATTCCCTTCCAGGACAAAAGCTCCTCTTCATAGTTTAATTCTTTTTTGAAAAAGAAGTCGGCCAACTCAACTAATTCAGAAAGTTTTTTCAGGCGCTCCTGGTACAGGCCAACGATGCCTGCCAAAAACTCAAGGTCAATCCCCTCCCCCGTCTCCTGTATGGTGTAGGGTTGTGATTTTTGTATCTTGAGAGAGAACTTCTGCTCTTCTCCGTTTCCATTCTGCTCTAACAGTCCTGCTTCTTTGAGGTACGGAACCGCCATCCTTGCCAGCGCTTTTTTGTCCATGCGTCTCAAATAGTAGCCATTAATCCATTCCAGGCGCCGGAGATTAAACACGGCGTTTCCTTTTTGCACCCGGTCCAGAGAAAACTCTTTTACCAATCCCTGCAGAGAGAAAATCTCCCGTTCGTCCCCTGGATTCCAGCCCAACAGGGCAAGGAAGTTCACGATTGCCTCCGGCAAATATCCTTGTTTCTTAAACCTGGTTACCGAGTTGTCTCCGTGCCGCTTTGAGAGCTTTGTTTTGTCTGGGCCGAGAATCAAAGGAAGATGAGCATACTGGATGTTTTGAGGAAAGCCGAGCGCTCCCTGCAGCAGGAGCTGTTTTGGGGTGTTTGAAATATGGTCTTCTCCCCGGATAACGTGGGTGATGCGCATAAGATAGTCGTCCACCACCACGGTAAAGTTATAGAGGGGGGTCTTCAGGTCTTTTGCAATGACAATATCGCCGGACAAAGCCATATCAAATACCACTTCTCCTCGTATAAGGTCCTTGAAGACAACTTTTTTGGGCTCTACTACAAAGCGGATGACGGCTGAATTCCCTGCTTTTTTGTTTTGTTTCTGTTCCTCTTGAGAAAGCGTTTTGCACCTTCCAGAATACCTGGGGGTCTCTCCCCTGCTTGCCTGGTCCTGCCGTTGTGCTTCCAACTCATCTTGGGTGCAGAAACACCAGTACGCTTTTTTTTCTGAAAGCAGCCGTTCCAGATACTCTTTGTATATGCCGGTTCTTTGGGACTGCCGGTACGGGCCAGAGCTTCCCTTGTCCTCGGCGCCTGCGGGTCCCTCGTTCCAGTCCAGCCCAAGCCACTCAAGGTTGGAAAGCACGTCTTTTTCCCATTCAGGGCGAGAGCGCTCCTTGTCCGTGTCTTCCACCCGCACGATAAAATCCCCTCTTTCCTTTCTGGCAAAGAGCCAGGAAAACAGAGCGGTCCTTGCATTTCCCATGTGCAGGGGCCCTGTGGGTGAAGGCGCAAATCTCGTCCGTACTTTCATATTTGTATCATAATCCTCTCGACCACTTTCTGCAATTACAATACAGGTTGTATAAACACTAAAGCTATAGCATCAATATTAATACAAAGAAAAAGGCCGCTGGGCAAACCATGCGGCCTTATGACACTTTTGCTGGTGGCTCAAGGCATCCGCATCTTCGCTAGTCGAATCGGAAGATGACATTGTTCCCGGGGAATACAGGTCCCCTCTCTTCAAGAGAGAGGCCTGTGGCTACTGCAAGCCCTATTGCCAGCAGGCGGGCCTCATTCCGAGAAAAGACCTTGCCTATTCCAGTGATGGGAAGTTCCCCTTCCTCTGAACGTATGACCATCACATGCCCACCTTCCCTTAATAAAAAAAGATTGGAGCGAGAGTTGTCGGCCAGGAGAGTGAGTTCATCGCCGCTTTGTAGCGTTGTCTTCCCCACAATTCACCTCCTATAAAGCATGTATTTCACACTGACGATATGATACAAAAAATCGCAGTTTTTGTCAACTGTCTTGCAGACAAAGTGTTAGACCTCCGAGGTCTAACATACCGTATTGATATATCAGTGCAAAAGCGTAACAATTGTTTTATTTTTGTACTAAAGAAAAAGGCCGCTGGCTCGCCCTGAGTTTGTCGAAGGGGCGAACCATGCGGCCGTAAGGGGGTACGACGAGTCATCTTCGTGGGTGAGGTCTACGTCTCTAGGTTGCGTTCGTGCGAAGACGAGGTAACGACGTTCACGGCCGCTCTGATTATTTTCTCTAGAACTCCCTTGAATCTCCATTCAAGTACGTCGTCGGGTCCCTCTACAAATCCCTCCAAAGCATAGAGTGCATTGAGGAATTGTAGAACATCCCAGTCCTCTTCGGGAAACACATAAAGGACTTCCTCGTCAAGATCGGTTGTTCTATCTCCTTTCTCCCACCGAGGGCTGTCGGCATAGTCAAAGCTAAGCCGAATAGTTCCATCTGGATCTCGGCATAGAAACCAGATACTCGGCAGTTCCATTCTGGTCACCAATCCTTTCTTCTGAGTTTAATGTTGCTGTAGGTAAAATACAGGAAATCGCGGTTTTTGTCAACCGCCGGGACACTATCATACTATATAATGTAGTATTTGGTTGTAAGAAAGTATAATGCTATGTAGCATTAAACTTTGTGCCATGTTTTATTTTACGCGACCGCTCATAATAACCCCGTTCAATGCCGCAGACTGCACATCTCCTTAATAAGGAACTATTTGAATGAGTCAATGATGTATTGTGCTATAACCCTGGCGGCTTCTGGTTTTGCAAAGTTCAATGCTGCTTGAGACATCTTTTGCAGCTCTGTTTTGTCAGAAAGGAGATAGCGCACGCGCTCTAAGAAAAAGTGCGGGGTCAAGTTGTTTTCTTCCAGCACAATGCAGGCCCCGGTTCTTTGGTATGCATATGCATTCTCAATCTGGTGGTTCTGGGCGGCCTCTGACAAAGGAATCAAGACGGAGGGCTTTCCAAGAGCTGCAATCTCAAACACGGAGCCAGAGCCTGCCCTGCTCACAATCAAATCGGCAGCTGCATATGCGTGGCGCAGGTCGGTCTCGCGCAGAAAGGCAACAGGATGCCAAAAAGGCCTTTGCTCTTTTCTTGTCACCACGTCTCCCTCTGCTTTTACCTGGGCAAAGTTCTTTTCCCCTGTCTGATGAATGATTTCGTAGTCCTTTAATGCTTCATCTAATACAATCAGGAGCATGTCGTTGATGCGCTGGGCTCCCTGCGAGCCCCCCATAATCAGAAGAATAGGCCTTCCTCCTTTTAGGCCAAAGAGCCGTTTTGCCTCTTTGGCAGAACCCGTAAGTATTTCTGCACGTATGGGATTTCCCGCTTGGGCAACTTTGTCTTTTGGAAAGTACTGGGTGTCGGGAAAAGACACAAATATTTCAGAAGCGAATCCCTTCATAATTCTGTTTGCAAGACCTGGTACGGCGTCTGATTCGTGCAGGATAATGGGGACTCGCAGCAGCCACCCTGCAACAGCAGAGGGAACCGAGCCGTACCCGCCTTTGGAAAAGATAATATCCGGGCTTAGCGCAAAAATGAGAAAGAAGGCCTGCACAATGCCAAGAGGCACTTTGACAAAAACGTCCAGGAGGTTTTTGGACAGCGAGCGTAAGGGTTCGTACCGCCGCACCTTGCCAGAAAGAATGCGGTAGACCTTGATTCCCTCTTGCGACAAGAGCATTTCAGAAAACTCGTCTTTGGGACCCATGTACAAAAGCTCCAAAGGCCTGTCCCCTGCCAATGCCCTTGTTTCTCTTGCTACAGCTATGATGGGCAGGATGTGCCCTCCTGTTCCCCCGCCGGTGAATAGTATTTTCATAGCCTCATTATATCTTATTTTGAGGTTAATTTCAGCAGGATGCCCATGGCAGCCAGCTCCACTACCAGAGCAGAGCCCCCGTAGGAGATAAAGGGGAGGGGGATGCCCGTTACAGGCAAGAGTCCGGTAATGGAACCCATGTTCACAAATGCCTGTAGGGTAATCCATGAAGCAATGCCCACGGTTGCGATGCGGGAGAACGGGTCTGTTATTCTTTTTGCGAGAGCAAGGCTGCGCCAGGCAAACGCTGCGAACAAAAGAATAACAAAGGAAGCTCCCAGGAATCCGAGTTCTTCTGCCACCACGGCAAAAATGGAGTCAGAAATGGGCTCTGGCAGGAATCCGAACTTCTGAAAGCTCAGACCCAGGCCAATGCCGGTGATTCCTCCAGATCCAATGCCAATGAGGGCCTGCTTTATCTGATACCCCTGGCCCAAAGGGTCCAGCAAGGGGTCCAAGAACACTGCGATGCGGGAAAACCGGTAGGGCGCAAGCTGGACAGCAAGATACACAAGCCCAAGACCGCCTAGAAACATAAAGGGGGTGTGCCACCAGGGAGTTTGAGCCGCAAAGTATATGACAATGCCGGTTAACCCGATTACTCCAAGGGTGCTCATGTCGGGCTGGGCCAAGAGTAGAAAACCAATGAGCCCTGTGACTGCAATAAAGGGAAAGAGTGCCTCCTTTCCTTCCAGGACACGGCTAAGCAATCCCCTCTTTTTGCCTGATTCCCCGCGTTTTGGGACCCTTGCGGCCAGGAGCGAGGCGAGATACAGAATGAAGGTGAGCTTCAAGAGCTCTGAAGGCTGAAAGGATAAGGGTCCTGCATAGATCCAGCGGTGCGCCCCTCCCGTGCTTCCGATAACGGGCAGGAACACCATGAGCAGTAAAAGAATGTTGAAAAGCAGGAGGGCAAAGCTCCATTTTTTGAGCAGCTCTGAAGGAACGAGAAAAAAGAACAGGGCGCCGAGTGCAAGGCCGGGCAAAAGACCCAAGAGCAACTGGTGGTTTAAAAAGTAGTACGTGGTGCCAAAGGTCAGCCAGGAAAATGATGCGGACACCGAGGCAAGAATGAGGATGCCAGAAAACGCCAAGAGCGCAATGATACTAAAAAGCATAGGGTCAACTCCCCACCCCTTTCTTTTAGGAGCCATATCGCTTCACAAACTTTGTAAATTGGTTTCCTCGGTCTTGGTAGTCGCGGAAAAGGTTAAAGCTGGAAGCGGCGGGAGAAAGCAGGCAGGTCTTTCCCTTTGGGGTGTGCTGGTATGCGAGCTGTACCGCTTCTTTCATGTTTTGCGCAAAAAACACGTTTGTTGGTTTTCTTTTGAGGTCCTGCAAGATTTTTTTTCCAGTGTCTGGGAACAGGATTAAGGTTTGAATCCCGCTTTTATCAATTCTCCTTGCGAGTTTTGTCATGCTTACTCCTCTATCGTATCCTCCCGCAATCAGGGTGGCGACTTGGTTCCCCAAAAGGCCTAGAGCAGCCATGGTTGCTTCTGGAATGGTTGCCAGAGAGTCGTTCACGAAGCGGATATTCTTGTATTCTCCAATATCCTCAAGGCGATGAGGCAGGGGTTTAAAATTTTTGATTGCCTGCTTGATTTTGGAATCTGACACGCCAAAGAGTTTTCCCACCAGGATTGCGGGCTCGACAGCTGCTAGAGCGGGGACAGTCCCCGCAATATGCGGGGACAGTCCCCGCTTCGGCTTTGGCAAGAAAGGAAGCTTTTGCGCCCTGCTCTTTTTTGCTATTTTTCTTACCTCGGCATCCTTTGCGTTATATACCAGAAAGTCCTCTGTTCCCTGGTGCAGGGTAATGTTTGCTTTTGCCTTTGCATACGCCCCAAAGGTTTTGTGATGGTCGAGATGTTCAGGGTAAAGGTTCAAAAATACTGCAATATGGGGACTAACCTTCAAAGATTCCAGCTGGAAACTTGAAAGCTCGTAGACAAAGATGTCTTCGGGTTTCGCTTTTGCAAGGTAGGAAAGCGCAGGTTCTCCAATGTTTCCAATCAAGCGCGTCCGCGCTCCCCCGCTTTGCAATATATGGTGGATGAGCGAAGCGGTGGTGCTTTTCCCTTTTGTTCCTGTTACCCCAATAATCGTGTTTTCACAATTCTCAAAAAAAATATCGGTTTGGGAAGTTATATGATGCGGTGTTTTAAGAAAAGGAGCAATAACATAGGGAGCAATGCCAGGAGCTTTGATGATGACGTCATATTTCTTGAGCGCCTTGAGGTAATCTTTTCCCAGGTGCCATATCACATATTTTTCACGGCCGTTAGAAATATATGATTTCTGGTCTGCAATGCCAATGATTTTTTTAGGGAAATACCTGCGCAAAAAACGGAGGGTATCTCCCCCCTCTCTGGCAAAACCCAGAATGAGCACTTTTTTTCCTTTTAATTCTTTGAGTTTCATTTTTTAATAATACCACAACCCTTAAAAGTCAATTTTTTACACGTAGTGCCTTTTGAGGATTTTTTCAAAACGGGGAGGGAGGAAGTGCTTTGTGTTCCAGGCGCGGAGCAAGGGGTGTGATTTGATTTTCTCCTGACAGAGCGAGAGCGCAACCCTGCTTTCTCCTATCGTACCCACGCACTCAAAGGGCTTGAAGCGCTTTCTGCCCGTGAGCTCGTTCAGTAAAGGATTGAGTTTCTTGTCTTTCAGGATATTCTTTTTGAATATGGCAACGGTCCGCTTCTCTCCCGCAAAAGGATACAGGACAAGAAATACAAACAAACACTTAGCACACTTGCCGCACCACTTGCCCGTGGGCTTTTTTCTCCCCGATTTTGTTTTGTGTGCTTCGTTGCAGCTCAAGAAAGCGCCAAAATACTTGGGGTATTTTGCAAAGAGCTTTGCTATCTGCAGCTCATACAAAGGGCGCAAAAAACTAAAGTACTCAATATCTTTTGAAAGATACTTTTTCACATATCCCCGGAACTTTTTTTCAAACTCGTAGGTTTTGGAATATTGGTGATTGATAACTTTCCCCAGATACTTTACGTTTCCTTCATTGGAGCTTCTCTCATTGGAAAGGGCCACGTATTTATAGTCAAAGAGTACTGCGCAAAGCACTGAAAGAAATGCAAGGTATGCAGAAAAGGGCGTGTGGCCGTTCAGGTATCCTTTTCTGTTCAGTTCCAGCAGTTTTGGGTCAATGGTTCGCTCCACCACAATGGGTTTGCCCACCTTGGCTAGGTTAAGGATTTTTCTCTGCTCTGGCTTTTGGTTAAGAAGAAAGGGTCTAAGCTGCACCCCCTCCTTCTTTAAGAGTTCTAATGTTACCACCGCATCTTTTCCTCCGCCCAAGGGCACCAGCGTCCGTTTCTTCATCCTTCCTCGGAGGAAGGATTCCTTCCTCCGAGGAAGGTTTGATCCAGGGGCCGTGATGGTGAGAAAGTTTGGCTCGGTAAAGTCAATCTTGTTTTCAAAGAAGTACTCCCCCATCCCGTTGAGGATGAGGTCTTTGAACCAAGCGATTTGCTGTTTGTTTAAAGAACCTGCTTGTATGACAATCTCAGGAGAACAAGTTGCCTTCCAGTAGCTGAGCATCTTCACCAAACCAAGATGAAATACCAGATTGTTGAGCGCTGTCTCCCCTATTCGTTTCAAGTCTGCTTTTGAGGCGTCCCTAATGACAACTCTTGGCTCAAAAGAGATGTTTGGGGGTATTACAAAATGAAAAGAGATGTGGAGGCCTCCTCCAGAGTATCTATGGGTGTATCCCCGATAGAAAAACTTTGGATATTTTTTTCTCAGTTCATCTGCTTTCATAGAAACTTATCCCGACTAAGGTGCGGATAAATTGGTCAGGTTAAGAAGCTAGCCGAGTAATCGTATGGCAACTCCCACGAAGGCAGCCACAATGCCAACAATCCAGAATCTCATGGTCACCTTGGCAGGGCTCCAGCCCTTGCCTTCAAAGTGATGGTGAATGGGAGCTGCTAAAAACACCTTTTTGCCCCTGCGCAGCTTTTTTGAGGCAACCTGCACAATGACAGACCCGGATTCCATGACAAGGAGTATGCCAATGATGGGCAGAACCGCAACCGAGTCGGTCAGGAATGCCACCACGGTGAGAGTTGCCGTAAGCCCGAGTATGCCGGTCTCTCCCATGTAGAATCTGGCCGGAGGAATGTTAAACCACAAGAAAGCCAGTATGGCCCCCACCAAAGCAAAACAGAAGGTGGCAAGGTCAACCTGTTCTTGAGCAAAGGCAATGAGCCCGTAGGCAGTAAAGATGGAGGCAAAGGCCCCCCCCGAAAGGCCGTCAATGCCGTCAATGACTCCTCCCGAGTAGGTAGCGAGCATGACAACAACAAAAAAAGGAATCATGAGCCAACCCAAGAATACGTCCCCTACTCCAGGAACAAAGATGGTGTCCCAGCCCAACTTGTAGAAAAACCACCATGCGCCCGTAAGACCGATAAGGGAGACAAGGGCGATTCTTAGTTTTAGAGAAAGTCCTCCTGCCGTGTACCTGCTTATGTTCTCCCACAGGGAGCGGAGAACGCGGTTCGCGGGAGCGGAAACCACCTGAAGCATATCGTCAAGAAACCCCACCGCAGAAGCGGCAGCCAGGGTCGCCAAAGGCAGCCAGGTTTGAGAACGGGACAGGAAGTTGAGGTCCTCAAACCAGGGATTGCCGGTCTTTGCTAGAAGAAAAAACAACACGGCCAGGAAGGGAGGCGTGACCCATACGAGGACTCCTCCAAAGCGAGGGGTCTTCACCTCGCCTTCGTGGTGAAACTTATGGAAGATGGGCAGTTTCCCGCCCCCCATGCCGTTGCTGCGCACCGACTTTCGCCAGAGCTTATATGTGTAAAGAAGAGAAGTGAGCCAGGGGGTCAAGAGAACGGCAAACAAAAACCCGGCTGAAGCCATCAAGGCAATCTTGATAACGGAAAAGGAAAGCAAGGGAATCATGATCAGAAGCGCCAAGAATCAAAAACCCAGTTTACAAGCTCTTTCATGTCGCGAAACCTTTGTTCTGAACCCAGTACTATGTTAACCAAATATCCCTTTCCCTTGGGGCTTTCCAGTACCAGGACGAGGCCGCCCTGCGCTTCCGGGGTCCAGCCGGTCTTTCCTCCCAATACCCTGGTGGGCCATCCGTTGGAAGCCAAAAGCTCATTGGTGTTTTTCATCATGTGGTGGAAGCGTCCGTCTGCCGTGTACAGAGGGTACTCCTTGAGCCCCAGAATCTCAAACACGGAAGAATAAAAGGTTTTCAGGTGGCGCGTGAGCACAAAGAGGTCTCGCGCGGTAGAATAATTTAGGGGTTCCCCGGGAATGTCAGGATCCAGCCCCGCGTGGTTGGCAAAAAAAGTATCAAAGAGTCCCAGAGAATCGGCCTCCTGGTTCATAAGATTAAGAAAGTTTGCCATGCCAATTTCCAAAGCAAAGGCCGCGGAGGCGTCGTTGGAGGATTCCATGAGCATGGGCCGCAAAAGGTCAAAATGCGTAAAGCTATCCCCTTCCTTCAGTTCCCCAAAGTTCTCTTCCTCTGCCACGGCCACTCGGGAAACGACAATCTCCTTGTCTAGGGGATAGCGGCGGGCAACTACCAGGGCCCCCATAAGTTTGCTTAGGGAGGCAATGGGAATCCTTTTTTGCGCGTCTTTTTCAAACAAGACCTTGCTTTCTTGGCTTTCTCCCTGCACAAACACGGAGAGCGCGGACGAGGCGCCCAGTTCCAGAGGAGCCGCGCTCTGCTTTCTTGAAGGCAGCATTTCCCAAAGCTTGGTTTCCAGGGACGCCTGGGCAGTGAACATTTGGGGGTTGCGCGCGAGTTCAGACCAAAAAAAGAAATTCTCCAGACGTTCGCCCGCAACGTTCAAGCCCCACCACAAAGGCAGGCTCAAGAGGAATACTCCGAGAAAGATTCTAAGGTTTGGCGTCATTTTTTCTTCCTTGCCCGCCGTAGCTTTAGCGAAGGCGGGTTTATCACTTTGAGATGGAGTTCTTCTAATTGTTCTTCATTGAGTTCCGAGGGAGCCTCCATAACGGAGGTTCTCCCCTGCCCTGTTTGGGGGAAGGCCTGCACCTCTCTCAAATATTCCTCCCTAAGGAAAGCCATGAGGAGTCGCTCGAATCCCTGGGCGCATCCCCCATGCGGCGGGGTTCCGTACCTAAAGGCCTCCAGCATGTGCCCGAACTTTTCTTCAATCTTCTGCTCCGTATATCCTAAGATGCGGAAGGTGGCCTGCAGCACCTCGGGTTTGTGCGTCCTGATGCTGCCCCCCGCAACCTCCAAGCCGTTGCACACTAAGTCATACTGGGAGGTGACAATCTTCTCTACATTCTTGCCTTCCAAGAGCCACTGCTCCTGCTCTTCATTCACCGGCGAGGAGAACGGGTTGTGGGTAAAGGTCCATTCGCCTTCCTTGGTCTTTTCAAAGAACGGGAAATCAACGACCCAGGCAAAAGCCAGAACGCCCTCTTTCTTTTCCTTCTCGGACCTTAGGTCAAACTTGTCTGCACCGTATTTCTCCATTGCCTCTTGATACGTGACCACGGGAAAGGGCTTGTTTGCAATCTTGCCCCCTATCTTCTCTAGCGCGAACACGGTCATCTCCTCTACGACCCCCATGACGTCTTCCCTTGAGACAAAGCTCATCTCCAGGTCCACCTGGCTGTGTTCAAAGGCCCGGTCCGCCCTGGGGTCTTCGTCTCTGATAGCTCTCGCTATTTGAAAGTACCGCTCAAAGCCCGAGGCCATCAAGAGCTGTTTGTACTGTTGGGGGCTCTGGGGCAGAGCGAAGAACTTGCCGGGATAGATTCGGCTTGGCACGACAAAATCCCGGGAGCCTTCCGGGGTAGATTTCGTAAGCAGGGGGGTCTCGATCTCCGTGAATCCCTTAGAAAAGAGATACTCCCTGGCCGCCTGAACGTACGTAGAGCGCACCTTGAGATTGCGCTGGAGCCTGGGGCGCCTCAAGTCAAGGTACCGGTATTTAAGGCGCGTTTCCTCGCTAATGTCATAGCCCAAGGTGTCAATCGGAAACGGAAGGGGCTGGGACTTTGCGAGCACGGTGAGCCTTGCGGCAGCGACCTCAATATTTCCCGTGGGGATTCCAGGATTCTTCATCTCTTGGGGGCGTTCCTTTATCTCTCCTTCTATCTCTACCACCCATTCCGGGCGTAGATTCTCTATCTCTTTTGCGTTTTTGCACACTATCTGTATTATCCCTGCCCGGTCTCTCAAATCCAAAAACACCAGTTTTCCATGGTCGCGGCGCGTTTGCACCCACCCTGCCAATTTCACCTGTTCCCCTATTTTTTTTGAGGTTTCTGTTGTGAGAATTCGCTGCATGGCAAACAAAAACTATCCTTTGCACAGGATAGCATATATCCGGCAACTCGAGAAGACGCAAAAACTGTCCTTTTCCCCTATTTTAGATACGACTTTACCTTGGCTACTAGTTCCTGGGGCGTGTAATCGGTTTTCAAAAGGTACTCTTTGGTTCCTAGTTCCAGGGCCTCTTTCTTTGTTTGGGGGTCTTCCAGGTTGGAAAAAACCACCACGGGGATGTCGGCAATGATTGGGTCTTGTTTTTTTCTCTGAAGAAACTCAATGCCGTGGCCGTCAAAGAGGAGGATATCCAAAAGGATGATATCCGGCTTTTTTTGCTTGGTGAGTTTTAATCCTTCGTCTCTGCTTGCCGCCGTATATACTTTCCATCCTTCTGCGCGAAAACGGTCGGCATACATGTCAACCAAAATGTGCTCATCTTCCACAATCAGGATTGTTGTCTGTTTTGCCATACTGTTATTGTACTATTATACTACTATACTACTGCACGGGAATCTGCACAAAGAAGGTACTGCCTTTCCCCTTGCCCGCTGATTTTGCCCAAATCCTGCCTTTGTGCATGTTCACAAACTGCTTTGCGATGTATAGACCCAATCCCGCTCCCTCGGTCCACATCTTTGTTCCCGTCCTGCCCCTTGAAAAGCTCTCAAAGAGGTGTTGCAGTTCCTGCTGGCCCATGCCTTCTCCCGTATCCTGTATTTTTATGAGCGCGCTCGTTGTTGGAAGATTCCTGTTCTCCGGCTGCGCAGAAAGCGTTACGGTAATGGACCCTTCGGCGGTATATCGTATGGCGTTGTCAATAATATTCAGCACAATGTTTCGTATCTTGGCAGGATCCATATTAAAGGAAGGAAGAAGTATGGGTTTTTCAAGAGAGAGTTTGAGTTTTTTCTCTTTTGTCTTTATCTGGAGTTCGTCAATCACGCTCTGCACAACTTCTTGGAGTTTTGCTTTTTGCCACTCCACTTTAATTCTACCCGACTCAATGCGGGAGATGTTGAGAAGGTCGTTGACCAAGTGAATGAGCCGTTCGTTGGATTCATAGATGTTGTCTATGGGCTTTTCCTGTTTGGCAGAGAGCTTGCCATAGGTTCCCTCCAGGAGCATGGAGATATACCCTTTAATGGCGGTAAGGGGGGTTCTCAACTGGTGGGAAGCGATAGATACGAACTCTGATTTTGCCTCGTCCAGCTCTTTTAATTTTTTGTAGGTTTGTTGTAGTTCTTCTTTTTGTTTGATCTCATTTAATACGCTTTTAATGAGAAGATATCCAGCTACCAAAAAGGTAACAAGGAGAAAAGTTTTCCAAGTATATTCGAGTGAGTTTTCGGATGAAAAGACGTTGATCAGTAGTAATATTCCAATCACTGCAACAAGCAACTGCGTAAGAATAATGCGTATACCCAACAGACGTTTGCGTATTACGGCATATGCGGTGAATCCCACAAGGAATGTCATACCGTACAATCCGAAGCGGGAAATTTCTAGGGTAATAGTATAGAAGGTCTGAAGGAAGAGATTAATGAATACAGCATTACCGGCAGAGAGAAGAAAACCAAGAAGAATAAGTTCAATCTGTTGCTGTTTTAGGATATGTTTTTCCTGTTTTGTTTGTATTCTTCCCCATAGGAGATAAAAGAGCCCTCCAAGAGTCAATATCAAAAGGAGTAATGCATACATTGGCCATAGGACCCCTTGCTTGAATGCAATGATATTGTCTTGAAATGTGATATCGGTAAGAATAAAGGAGCCAAGCAATGAGAGAAGTGCAAGAGCTCCACTGAGAAAAAGTAGCGTCCTACCAAGTACAAAATCGAAAAAAGGACTATGTGAAAGTTGTACGAAGGTTTTGCAGAAATAAAACCACAAGAGAAAGACAAAAAGCGCAAGGGCAAAGTCAAGGCGCAGGAACAGCCCCAGTCGTTCTACGCCCACGATATCCGGTTCGTTTTCAAGAAAGTTACT
Organism: Candidatus Wildermuthbacteria bacterium RIFCSPHIGHO2_01_FULL_49_22b; assembly: GCA_001823165.1. Classification (GTDB taxonomy): domain Bacteria; phylum Patescibacteriota; class Minisyncoccia; order Minisyncoccales; family UBA10102; genus 01-FULL-49-22b. The sequence continues at coordinate 7,313 of MHTT01000032.1, read as the reverse complement.
AAAGATCCAAAGATTTACTAAAATAACAAATCCCGCAAAAAGTTGATTTACTTTTTGCTTGCTGTCGCGAAATAAAACAGCAACACCTAAAAGAGCGTTTACGACTAGAAGGATATAAATAACAGAGTCAAACAACATAATAATAGCCCTCCGATTTCATTGGTTTATTATACACCCAGAAAGCGAGACAGCAATTGTTGAATAGAAAAAAAGAAGCCCAGAAGAGAAAGAAAGCGCATTGCCTTCCATCCACTGGGCCTTTTGGTTCAGAACCAAGATGGCCTACATGAACACATTGGCGCGACGAGTACCTGAGGGTCCATTGTTTCTCGGTACCGCTCAAACAGGTTATAAAACTCTAAATCACATTCTGCAGCACCCTCCAAACTTTCTGGGATTCCCTTGGGTACATGGTTTGAAGGGATAGCAAGGAATGGCGGTACATCCTGGAAGGGCAAGAGATGAATTCGCCCTCCAAAACAAGGTAGAGTGTCCTTAAGGACTTTGAGCACTGCCCAGAGGTTGGCGGGGACGAAACCATCGTTCAGCCATGCCTTATGAAGCAGGGTTCCTGGAGCAACGCATGCAGGTGAGAAATAGACTTCTTCCATCCCCAACCCGTCAGCGCCTTGTTCGTTTAAGATCCAGGCGATAGTGCTTGTTGCTTCCTGAATGGCCCAGGAAAGTGAGATCCCAGGAGCCGGATTCAGAAGGGCGTATCCGCCAGCGGTTACCCCAAGGGCATGTATTGTATGTACGGCTTCCTCAAGCTGTCTGCGTTGGTGCCCCTTCTTGAGAACCTTGTTGCGAAGGTTATCATCCTGGGTTTCAACGCCGATACGAATGGTGAGAGAGATATCATGGGCCGATAAAATCTCCACCAGCGGCGCTAAAGACAAAGGAGTAATAAGAGAGGCACGAGCTTCAACCACCACGCGTTTCACAAGATATGGAATTATTTCTTGTACGAGAGCCAGTTGAAGCTCAGATGGCATTGCAAGGAACGATCCAGCATTGAAGACCATAAGCGTATGGGGAACATCACTCCCCATAGTTTCCCTGAGGGTTTGTTGGAATATGCTGATATGGTCGGAGATAGAGGGGGGATACCCTCCGTAAAACATCTTTCGATACTCCATGACAGCATTTGGAAGAGCGCAGAAGGTACAGAGATTGTTCCTCTCGCCCTTGCTTTCTCCCCAGTCAGGACATCCGTAGGGAACAAAGACCGTAGCAGTTGAGATGAGGCCGTCGCGCAGGTCTGGCCAGAGACGGCGACCTCCTTGCAGTAATTCAATTCTTGGGTCTTGTACAATAGTTACCACGGTTTTCCTCCTTGCAATCTTCAATCACTCATTTTTTTTGGTTTACCCAGATCGTGGAGTAGTTGGCCAAGGGCATGAAGCGCCTGGTAAGGATCGTGAAGTGCGAAAAACACCCCGTGGCCCATGGATTCCTTATCGGGCGGAAATCCATTCGGCAGGAGACACAGCGGAGAACCACCCCCGCTTCGACTCCAGTAGTAGCGAAGCATCGGATCGCGGGGACCGCCGTCTGAACGGGTGAGTCGCCAGTACTGTTCAGCCTTAATACCAGTTTCTCTATGAGCTTTTGCGAATCCAGGCATGCGCGAGCAGAACATATAGAGGCCGCCACGCTTGACCCAGACCACCGCAGATGCGTGAAGCAAAAGCTCTGTGGTGCCTATGGGGGCACGTTTTGATTCTGCAAGCGACACAACATAGAGGTTAGGACCAGTAGGGTCGAAGGTTTTCTGCAAAGTCCCATCGTCGGTTGCGGCACCCCAAGACGTGCATTCTTTCTGGGTAAGGCTAGTAGGTTGGAGAATGATATATGCCACAACACCCTTTTGTTTTATGGCTACCCAGAAGAATTGATACTCGCCTTGATTGCATAGGGTGATGCGTTTTTCCATCATGGTCTGGTGTGCCATCGCTCCCTCTCCAAGAGGACCGAACGTCTCTACTTCTAGTGCCATAATTCCCTCAATGTCTTGAGGGATTGCGGGTCTGATTGTGGCCATGAAAACCTCCTCACTTACCACATGATTATTTATATTGTGACGGGCAAGATGCCTAACTGCGTTCAGTATATCTTGCGGGAAAGATGTATGTCAAGAACCTCCGACAAGAATTATGCACAATAAGGGTATTTTAAGCAAAAATTATTGTAAGAAATCGCCGACATAATCACTAACCTGCCATAGTGAGATGTGAGATAAGTGTGTTAGACACTAAGTGTCTAACACACTAATAGTGTTTGTCATACTGTTTTATTTTAAGCGATAGCTGAAAATAACCCAAAGCATCCCTGCCTCTCTTTCTTTCATGAAACGAAGGTTTTATGGTATAATAATATAAGAAAAACATGGACATTCTCTCGTTGGAATTAAGAAAACTTGGTTTAAAGGAAAAGGAGGTTGGGGTGTATTTGGCTGGCCTGGGGTTTGGTGCTTCTTCTGTGCAGAATATTGCAAAAAAGGCGGGGATTGCTAGAGCCACAACGTATGAAATTATCAGGATCCTTCAAGAAAAAGGGCTGTTTGCTCAAGCAACACAGAATAAGAAAAGAGTTTTTATTGCCCAGTCCCCGGAGAAGATCTTGGGAATGCTGCGTCTACAAAAAAGGGAGGTGGAAGAAAAAGAGCGCGAGTTCATACGCATCATTGCGGCCCTGGAAAGCAGGGTCTTTGGACAAAAAGGGGGGGTACAGGTATTCAAGGGAAAGGAAGGCCTGGAGATTTTAGAAGAGCAGCTTTTGTTTAGTGGTTGCCTTGCTTTTGTGGTATTTACGTCTGAGAACTCTTCTAGCGAGAAAAAGCGCAGGGAAGGAATGTACGAAAAGATAAGAAAACGCCTGGGAAGATTCTCTGTTCAAGAAAAAAGCGCTTCCCGCCTGGAGGGGACGCTGTTTCTGGGCGACAAGGCAATCTTTATCTCGCGCAAACAACAAGAGGGCTACGTGATAGATAGTCCTCTTGTTGTAAAAGCTCTTAAAAATCTTCTCTAGTCCTACATCATTCCCGATTCCCCGTTTATGGGAGGCGGCGACGGAACCGGTCTCGGGGGTTCTGGTCTCTTTGGAGGTCCGCCTGCCGGCGAGGCAGACATGGGGGGCAGTGTTTGAGGCGGCTTGTATAAAGGAGCGGGTGGTCCCTGCGGAGGCCTGGGGGGCTTCCCTGGTCCTTTGCTCTTTGCAAGGTACCACACCACCGCTGCCACCAGTACGATGACGATAAGTATTAAAAGAAGAGTCATTGATATAATGGGTTAGTTATATGTTCTCGACCTCTTTTCTCATTTTCTCCTTTCACAAGGAATGTGTCAATTGCAGGGTGAGCTTTTGGTAGATGTCCCCTGCTCCCATGATCATGAGAACTTCACCGCCTTTGAGATGTTTTTTTATATATCGTTCAGCTTCCTCGGCAGTGGGAATGTGCAATGCTGTAGCTTGCAGCTTGTAGCTTGTAGCTTGTATTGCTTTGAGAAGCTTGGCAGAGGATACTTTCTTCTTGATGTTCCCCTCTTCTCTTCCTGCAACGTCATAGATGTCTAGTAGTATGAGTTTTTGGACGGGAAGCCGGGAGAGTACTTTTACAAATTCCTTAAAAAGATAAAAAGTCCTCTGGTATTGATGGGGCTGGTATATTAACCAAATGTTCTTTTTGGGCCATTTCTCTCGGGCGGCCTGAAGGGTAACCTTAATCTCTGTTGGGTGGTGCCCATAGTCAGAGACCAGGGTATAGGGCTTGGGTTTCTTAATGCTGAATATCTCAAACCTTCTCCACGACCCCTTGTATTGAGACAAGGATTGATAGCTCGTTTTATCAGGGATACGCAGCAGCCTTGCGACCGTGAGAGCCGCAAGCGCGTTTGAAACATTGTGTTGACCCGGAACTTTAAGAATTCTTTGAAGGACGCTTGCCTCTTTTTGTTTGAGAGAATATCCTTGAATTTTTGTTTTGCTTTTTTTAAGGATGCTCTGAATGTTTTTGTCATCCTTGTTTGCGATAAGAGTGCCGTCTTGAGGGATGTGAGTAGTGTATTTCAGGAAGCCATTTATGAGGTTTTTGAGGGTTTTCCAGTAGTCCAAGTGGTCTGCTTCAATAGTAGTGAGGACAATGATCTTAGGCCAGTAGTTGAGAAACGAAGCGAAGTGTTCGTCTGCTTCAATGATGAGGTATTTGCTCTTTCCTACTCTGCAGTTTGAGTTCCCAAACTCTTTGAGTTTTGTGCCGACGATTACTGTTGGGTCGAATCCTGCTTTGGTGAGCAAAAGACCAATCATTGCAGTGGTGGTTGACTTGCCATGGGTGCCCGATACCGCAATGGTACAGTGGCTACGAGTAAGCTCTCCCAGGGCTTGTGGATAAGAGAGTTCAGGTATCCCCTGCTTTCTTGCTGCAGCCCTTTCTGGATGATTTTTTGGAACCGCAGGGCTATAAACAATTTGTGAGTACTGATCCCTCAATTTTATACAGGTGTCAATTTTTGAGGTATCGCCGATGCGAATGTGCGCGCCCATTTTTTTGAGCTGGTCGGTGATTTCCGAACGAGCTAAATCGCAACCTGAAACCCGCCACCCTTTTTTGAGATAGTACTTTGCAAGGGCAGACACCCCTATGCCCCCAATGCCGATAAAATGGATGGTCATAATATTTATGGTAGTGTAGCACAAAAGAAAAGACCGGCACATCGAGCGTACTCGAAGTGCCGGCCCGCTAAGCTCTAAACGGGAGTGAGCTGATGCTGTTCCTGTTTGAAAAGGGCATTGGCGAAGACATCCCCCCGGAATATGATGTCCGCGCGAGAGTAGTTCCCGGATCCATCAATCCCCCAGTTGATGTTCTCGGGATTGTCGTCGTCCAGCCAGAGCTGGATTACGTCCCCGTCATCCTCAAACTCGGTAGTGTTAGCGTAGATATAGAGTTGCTCCGTGGTCCCAGCGGGTACCACGAGGGTTCCTTGCACGAATTGGATGAGGAAAGAGCTCGTTGATTCAAGGGGAATTCTTACGCTGTCGAGGATATTACCCCTTTTGTCTTTGATGACGAGCAGATTTTCCTCACCATCTGCGTCTTGAACGAGCTGGCTCACCATCACCCTTATGGAGTTTCCGCTGTCGCCAAGGAAGGTGACGGGGTCTTTTCCCACCGCTTCCACGTTGAATACGGCAAGCAGGGTGCTTGAGCTTGCAATGAGGTCTCCTGAAGGCGAAGCGCTGTTCACCGAGAATCGGGGGAAGGAACCCACGAGTTTTTGTCTCGTGACAGGGATATCGATACTGGGGGAGATAGCCTGGCGGGTTTCAAGCCCATTGATCACAGCAGGTCCAACTTCAAGCTGGACCGCATCACCTGGAGATACTGTGTCTGCGATGTTGGCGACTACAGACAGGGTGCGTTCACCGCGAGGGAATAAGATGGATCCAGCAAAGGAAACTTCTCCCCCCTTGGAGCAATCTTTCGGTCCGGCCACGAGCTCGTTTTTCTCCGCTATGAGCCGGATAGATTTTATCTCACTGCACTGCATTCCCATGAGCCGCAGCTTGAAGGGTATATCCGAGAAGGCCACGCCTTCGCCCCATACCCGGATGTTAAGCACGCCAAGCTCTTGATCTGTCCCCGGGGACAGGACCTCACTTTGGGATTTCTGGAAACCGTAGAACACTGCGCCTGTCTGAATTGTCTGATAGTTTGCGCCTTGTCCATTGTTGCTTCCGCCCCAATCGCCCGAGTGTATGGGCAAGAGGAATTCGTATGTTTCCCCTACTGCGCGGACAAGATGTTGCGTGCCGTCAATGATGTCCGTGTTGAGGGTAAGGCCGTATCCTCCCACGATGTCCGCCTCAATGCGGAAGCGGCGAGTCATGTCCCGCTCAATCCTCATATCGGAAAGGGCCCACCATGCTGTCCTGGTCTCCTTCCATCCTGGAACGGGCTGATAGCTATACCCCGTGAGAACATCCTTCAACATCAAATTTTCCAGGGCGGCTGTGGGAGCTGAACCGATAATGATAGCACCAATGCTAAGGTGCGCAGCCGATTCAACAGAGCTGGCGGTCACCGTGAACTGATTCAGGATGACGCGCTCCCCCACCTCGGGTATTTGGTCTAGCGTTATCCCATCCTCCGACAAGAGGAGAGAACCAATGGGGATGCGTACCACTACGACAAAGTCTCCCTTCAGCGGGAACTCCCCTGTTACCTCCTCGGTGGACGTTATTCTTCCAGCATCTTCAATGCCGAGCTGGATGGTTTGGCTGGACCCTGTGCCATCTTCTATCATGGCTTCCAGATGGTACCGTTTCTCGGTTCCGGCGGGCACCGTGATGTTCAAAGAAAGGATGGTTCGATGATCGGCATTCACCTCTCCTACTGCCTGGATGGCGCCGGTCTGATCGACTAGTCGGATCCACGAGAGATCTTCCGGGGTACTGAGCCCGTACTTGCGGAGGTGGAGCTTTGAGACGGTCGCGTCCCGATTCCCCGCTCGCAAGATGAGCGTGCCGAAATCTACAATTGCCTCGTCAGGCGCATATCTTGTTTCCCCTGACTTAGCAATGAGCTCAACACCGAGAGAGCCCTCTGCGGTGTTTGATGTGCCCGCCGCAAAAGTTAAACTCGCGCCGAGCGCCAAAAAACCAACAAAACATAGCAGCCATCGCCGTGACATCTGTCACCTCCCTAAATCTAAAATTGGTCCCGTTCAGCATCTTAAGGACTGGATATATAATAATATGAAGTATGAATTTTGTCAATGTTTTTACAAGGGTGCCAGATTCCGCACATTGCCTTCTTTGGAGGAAGGATTCTTTCAGCTTCATCTAGCCAAAGAAAGCGGCAGTTGTTCTACAAGGGTATACTCTGCTCCTCCCCGCTTCAGCCTGCTCTCCATAATCTCAAAGGAGGAAACAGGAACCTCCAGGGATAGTTTTTCGTCTATCTGGGGGCGTTCTTCAGGTTCTATGCCTCGAAATCCCCATTCATTGAGGCGAGCTAGAGTGATGTGCAGAGAGAACAAGTATTCTTCGTGGTGTCCCAGCGCGCCAGCCAGGTCTTCCTGTAAAGACGAGAGTTCTTTTGGCATTTTTCCTACTGCCCAGAGCATTCTGGGTTGTTTTAGAGAGGGACCATACATAATCTTGGAAAGGGAAAAAGAGAAAGGGTTGTGTCTTGCTGCGACCTGCGAAGCAATCTTTTTTACTTCCCGTACTTCCTGTTCTGAAGTATTGCCCAGGAATACGAGGGTGACATGAAGATTCTCTGGTTTTGTCCACCTTGCAGGGAGTTC
>MHTT01000031.1 GCA_001823165.1 Candidatus Wildermuthbacteria bacterium RIFCSPHIGHO2_01_FULL_49_22b | reverse complement strand
TTTTTGGGTTTTCGGCAATGACCGGAGACCTGCATGACATGGCAAGATGCTTTGCAGTCGCTCTCCAGGGAAAGGAATGTCCGGAATCAGCAGGTTTCCTGGCAATGGGTGTGTTTCATATTGACGTACTCAAAATCTTCTCCATCGCGACCTTAGTTGCCCTTGCCTTACTTTTACTCTTTGCCATTTCCTTTTTCCCGCCCATTTCAAAGCGCATAGAGTCCTTTGTCTCGCAGGAGATTTTTGCCCAGGCACCCGTGACGGCGGCTACAAAGGAGATGCACTGGCTGGAGAGAAGGTTCCATAGCCCAACGTTCTTGTAGGGCGCAGCGTTCAAAAACCCGTGTCGGGGTTTTGGAACTTGCGTCCTTTATGTCCCTTCTCTAAAGGGATTTTTGTTGTAAAACAATAGGTATGAACAAAAATTATCTTTTTATTCTCGGCATTGCAGCAGTAGTATTCTTGGGTGCGGTTCTCTTGTTTTCCAATTCCCCAGAAGCTCAGCAGGCCTCTGTCTTGGGAGCGTTAGAGAACCTTGAGTTCGGGGAGGGGAGTTTTGACTTTGGCTCAATTTCCATGAAAGAAGGAAACGTTTCCCACGAGTTTGTGGTAAAAAATACAGGGGCACAAGCAGTTTCCATTTCCAGAGTGTACACTTCCTGCATGTGCACCACCGCAAAGATTCGAATAGGGGAGTACCAGAGCGGGTTTTTTGGTATGGCAGGCCACGGGTATATCCCCAAGCTCAACAAGGTTGTAGAGCCAGGAGAGGAAGCTGTAGTTGAGGTAGTATTTGACCCTGCTGCCCATGGCCCGGCAGGAGTGGGCAGGGTGGAGCGTGCCGTGTATCTTGAAGGCAAAGACGGCGAGAAAACAACATTGGAGATTACTGCAACAGTCACCCCCTGAACCACAATGAACAAACGAATCGTTTTCTTAGTGGGAATTACCGCCCTGCTCATTGGAGGTGTTTTGGTAATAAAAACCTGGAACCTGGGTGCTGAATTCTTCTGGCAAATAAGCAACCAAGGTCAGTGGCTGTTGCCTTTGGTTGCGATTTCAGCCCTTTTGGACAGTATTAATCCTTGCGCGTTTTCCATTCTTCTTTTGACCATTGCGTTTCTGTTTTCTCTGGGAGTTGCGCGCTCTCGTATGTTCCAGATTGGGGGAATATACATTGCCGGCATCTTTTTTGCGTATCTCTTCATCGGTTTGGGCATTCTGCAGGCCCTGCATTTGTTTAATACCCCGCATTTCATGGGAAAGGTTGGGGCCTTTCTCTTGATTGGATTTGGCGCGCTCAATCTCTTAAATGTGTTTCTCCCGCAGTTTCCCTTAAAACTGCAGATTCCGCAGGCAGCGCACAAATGGATGGCCTTCCTCATGGAGAAAGCATCCATTCCAACAGCGTTCCTCTTGGGGGCTTTGGTAGGGCTGTGCGAATTTCCCTGCACAGGAGGCCCGTACTTGATGGTGCTTGGCTTTTTGCATGACCAGGCAACATATCTCAAAGGCCTTGCCTACCTTATCTTTTACAACCTCATTTTTGTGGTGCCCCTTGTTCTTATTCTGTTCATCGCTTCAGACAGGCACCTGCTTGAAAAGGTTCAGGCATGGCGCAAGTCAAATACCAAGGGAATGCGCCTTTGGGTCGGGGCCGCAATGATTCTCTTGGGAGTAGCTATCTTTCTCTTGTAACCCTATGATTATTGCTGTTGCATCTATTCTTCTCATTACCTTAGGGGTTTGGCTGGTAAACAGAATTCTTCCGTTTCAGGTCTGCCCCATTTGCGCTGGGGTGAGCGGAACGTGGCTCTGGATGCTGGTGGCATATTTCCTTGGCTTTCAGATTAATCTTTTGGTTCCAGCAATCTTGATGGGGGGCTCGATAGTAGGCATTGCCTATCAGGTAGACAAGCGACTTTCTGCAGGGAGCTCGCAGCTTCTCTTTAAGTCCTTGTTTATCCCAGCCGGCTTCTTTTCGGTCTGGGCTTTGCTCACTTTTGCGTGGGCGTGGCTTGCTGCGGGGATTGCGATTTCTGTCGCAGTGCTGGCCGTATTTCTTTTGTTGCTAAAGATTCCCCTTAAACAAGAACAGCAAAAGGTCAAAGAACTTGAAGAGAAAATGAAGGATTGCTGTTAATATGAAATCATCATTTCTTGTGCTTGCTGCAGGGATTGCGATTATGGCGTTTGGCGCTTGGGCGTTCTTATCTCCCAAGCAAGCAGAAGGCAGGTATGATGAGTTTGCCCAATGTTTGAGCGAAAAGGGTATGGTAATGTACGGGGCTGACTGGTGTCCGCATTGCCAGAATGAAAAGAAGGCATTTGACGATTCGTTTCGTCTGATAAACTATGTGGAATGTCCTGATGACCCGCAGCTTTGCTTGGGAAAAGGCATTGAGGTATATCCCACCTGGATGATGCAGGACGGCAGAAAGCTGGTAGGAGAACAAGGTCTTAAAAAGCTTTCGCAGCAAAGCGGCTGTCCCATTCATCAATAATCATAAAAATGTATGACCGCCAACAGTCCATCATTTGATCTCACAAAGGGCATTGCGTTAGCTTTCCTTGCGGCCTTTGCGTTTACCCAGTTTGTTAAAGTGGACATTGGCTTGAAAGGACAAAACAAAGATACAAGAGAGCAGATTGCAGAGGAGCAATCTTCAGTTTCCGTGGGGGCCTTGCAAGACCTTGTGCTTCCCACAGAAGGCATTGTGCTGCCTATTGCCTGGGTAGACCTGGGAAAGCAGATGATAGAGACGGGGGTGATTGACCAAGAGAAATTTGAGGCAGTATATGCAGAGAGAGGGGGTTTGGGAGAGAACGAAAAGAAGCTCCTGGTTGGAGAGGATAATGGAGAGATTCTTATGACCTACGATAATTCTAGTGTTCTCCTAAATATGTTTTGGGCATTTGGTCTGGCAAACAAGAATCCTATTTTACAAGAAGGTCCGATGGTCACATACGGCGGGGGAGCGGATTCACCCACCGAAGCCTTGGCGAAGGCGGGCAGATTTGCTTCAACTGGTGGATGGACCTTAGCAAAGGGAAGCGCAATGGACCACTACAGCAAACATGCATGGGTTGTTCTCACTCCAGAACAGCAAGCGCTGGTAGAAAAGGTTTCTCAAGGCATTTATCGTCCCTGCTGCGGCAATCCCACATATTTCCCTGACTGCAACCACGGCATGGCAATGTTGGGCTTACTGGAGTTAATGGCGGCACAAGGGATAGGGGAGGAAGAAATGTATCAGGTTGCCTTGCAGGTAAACTCCTACTGGTTTCCAGACACCTACCTTACCATTGCAAAATATTTTGCAGAGCAGGGTATTTCCTGGGATAAGGTTTCTCCAAAAGAGGTTTTGGGCTTTGATTATTCCAGCGCCCAGGGATTTTGGCAGGTGAGAGCCGCCGTAGAGTCCGTCCAGCAGCAGGAAGGCCCCGGTTGCGGCATCTAAATTGAAAATGTCCAACACTTAGTGAAAATGTCCAACACTTAGTGTTGGACATGCTTATTGTGGCCATGCTACAATAACTCTATATGAGGAAAGTTCGCTTTGCTACAGAATCCTATTATCATATCTGCAATCGCAGCAACGACGAGCGCGCTATTTTTCTTAGCCAGCAAGATTATGCCCGCTTTCTTTTTCTCCTTCTTTATTTTCAAGCCCCGGTTTCTTTCTTTCAAATTGGCCGTCAGACATCCCATTTTCGTAAACACGGAACATTTAATGTGCCGCAAGACACACTGGACCAAGTATTGGCAACGCGGAAGGTTAGATTTGGCGCGTTTGCAATTATGTCCAACCATTTCCATATTCTTGTTCAAGAGAAAATAGAAAAAGGCATTTCTCAATACCTTCAGCGTATCCAGGACGGGTACGCAAAATATTTTAACGCAAAGTACCAAAAACGAGGACATCTTTTTCAAGGCACTTTTCGGGCAGTGCCCGTAGAGACAGATGAACAGCTTCTGTATCTTTCTGCATATATCCATCGAAATCCCAGAGATATCAAAGAGTGGAAAAACCGAGAACACAAATATCCGTGGTCTAGTTTTCAGGATTGCATAGGAGAAAATCGCTGGGGAGAGCTGCTTGTGCCTGACATTTTTCTTAATCAGTTTTCTTCTAAGGGTGCCTATCAGGATTTTGTAGATACCAGCTCCGCAAAATTGCAAGCAGAAAAACTTCCTGCAGAGATATTCCTTGATTAGCACGAAAACCAGCTGGATGTCCAACACTAAGTGTTGGACATTTTCCCAGCTTCCTCTGCCCCTGGGTTGAGCGAGAGAGGAGGTTCGTCCTCGTCTTTCTTGAGACGAGGACTTTTTATACGGATATGGGGATTGACAGGGATACTCCCTGGGGGTATTATGGTATTGTATGAAGGAAGCGGCGAAAAAGAAAACCATCAGGCGGCTCAAGATTTTGGAGGGGCAGATTCGAGGACTCCAGAAAATGGTTGAAAAAGACCAATACTGCATTGACATTCTCCGTCAGTCCTCTGCAGTCAAGAAGGCGCTTTCTGGAGTTGAGGACATGGTACTGGAGAATCATCTTGCCACGCACGGCACTAGCCAAATGAAGCACGGGAAGGCAAAACAGGCGATACGCGAGATTCTTTTGGTGTACAAATTGTCAAAGAACAAATAAAGGTTGAAAGGTTAATAAATAATAATAAATCTATGAATAACGAAAAGCACTATTGCCAAATCAATAAAAATGGTTTTGCTTTGGCGGCGGGCGGAGTCATGGGTGCGCTGTATGTCATTTGCGCAATCTTTGTCGCGCTCTGGCCCGGATTCGCCTTGCAGCTTTTTGGCTGGCTTGTTCATCTGGTGAACGTAGAAAAGTTTGCCGGCGATGTTGCCATAACCCTTAACGGATTTATCGCTGGTTTCTTGCAGGCGGTCGTCTACACCTATATTGCCGCCTGGCTTGTTGCTTTGCTTCATAATAAGTTCTGCGGGGCAAGCAAATAAACTATGTTTGGCATCTTCAAGAAAAAATGCTCGGTCTGCAAGATGGAGCTGCAAAAAGATAAAAATTACCTAAACTTGATTTGTAATGCACTACGCCTGGTTGGCCTGGAGTCTTCTTTTGCTGGCGATTTGGGTTGTTGTTTTTCTTGCTCTGCGGGACAAAGAAAGCAAAAAGGAGATGCTCGTTGTGAGTTTATGGACTTCGCTTCTCGGATTTTCTGAACTATTGTTTGTGCCCGAATATTGGAGTCCGCCGTCTCTATTTGATTTAGCGCTCAAAACGGGATTTGATATTGAGAGTTTGCTCTTTACTTTTGGAGTTGGAGGCCTGGCCGTTGTTCTCTATGAAAGAATCTTTCGTGCCAAGCACACAAAAATCAGCACAAAACAGAAACGCCACCCACGCCATAACTACCATCTTCTTGCGCTACTTTCAGCGCCAATCATCTTTCTATTGCTGTTAATTTTTACGAACATGAACCCCATTTATACAAGCATCATCGCATTGACCGGAGGGGGACTCTTTACGTGGTATTGCCGCCCAGACCTAAAGAAAAAGATGATAGCGAGCGCCTTCATATTTACCGCCTTTTATTTTGTTTATTTCTTGAGCCTTACCACATTTTATCCTGGGTACGTTCAAGCGGTTTGGAATCTTTCAATGATTTCGGGTATTCTTATTGTAGGCATTCCCCTGGAAGAATTGCTGTTTGCAGCCAGCTTTGGATTTCTTTGGTCAGGTGTATATGAGCATTTTACTTGGCGCACACTGAAACAACATACCTAAATAGTATTTTCATTTCAGCCATAACGCCAGATAGCTTATGAAAAAATATTTTTCACTCACGATTCTCGTTTTCATTTTCAGCCTTGCTTTCCTGACCCTTTCTTCTGCACAAAATAATCACACCGCCCGCCAAGAAGCCGAGGGTAAAGTCGTCTGGGAAGCATTGCAGGAAAAACAGAGAACCTGCGCTGATTTATCCACCGAAGATTTTGGTGCGCTTGGGGAATATTTTATGGGCCAGATGATGGGTGATTCTCACGAGGCAATGAATATTATGATGATTCAGGCGATGGGCCAAGAAGGCGAAGAACAAGCGCATATCGCCATGGGCAAACGAATGAGCAATTGCGAGCCGAACGCGCCCCTGCCCCAAAGCATGATGAGCGGGGGCATGATGTCAATGATGATGGGGAACGGCACAACAGGAGGTTTTGGCTGGGGCATGATGCCTTGGAGCTTTGGTCTTGGAGCAGGGCTCCTGTGGATGCTGTATGTAGTTTGGCTGGTTGCCGGCGTTCTTGCCGTAATTTGGCTTTACAAGAACATTGTAAAGAAATAGAAAGATATGTACTCTTGCCCAATGCATCCTGAGGTCCGGCAGGAAAAGCCCGGGCTTTGCCAAGAGTGCGGGATGAGTTTAGTTAAGACGCAGAACCACGCAGAACATTACGCAAAACCACGTAGAAATGAACATGACAAACACGCTGGGCACAGCACCCAGCTCTTTTTGCAAAAGTTCTGGGTGAGTTTGGCGTTGACCTTTCCCATTATCGCTTATTCTGAGTTGCCCGAGCTTTTCTTTGGCATTGGAGCCCCAAAGTTTCCCGGATCCGGATACCTGACGTTTCTTTTTGGTGCCATCATATTTTTCTACGGAGGATGGATATTCTTGGCAGGGGCCGCAAGAGAATTGAAAGCGAGGCTGCCCGGAATGATGACGCTCATTGCTCTTGCGATTACAGCCGCTTTCTTGTGGAGCGTATACGCGACATTTGCGGGAGTCAAACCCCTGTTCTGGGAGCTTGCCACGCTGATTACCATTATGCTTTTGGGCCATTGGCTTGAGATGAAATCGGTTCAAGGGGCTCAGGGAGCATTGAGAGAGCTTGCCAAGCTTCTTCCAGATACAGCCGAAAGGATAAAGCCAGACGGAAGCACGGAAACAGTAGCGCTTTTAAAGCTGAAGGAGGGCGACATGCTCTTTGTGCGGCCAGGCACCAGGATTCCCGTGGACGGCGCGGTGATTGAAGGAAGGTCCCAGGCAGATGAATCAATGATAACCGGAGAATCAAAACCGGTGTCCAAGACCGCAGGAAAAGAAGTTATCGCCGGCACCTTGAACGGCGACGGAAGCTTAAAAATACGGGTGGCAAAGCTGGGGGAGCGCACGTTCTTGGCCGGAGTGATGCGCCTGGTGGCAGAAGCCCAGGCCTCAAAGTCGCGGCTTCAGATATTGTCTGACAAGGCGGCGCTCTATCTAACGATTATTGCGACAGTCGCGGGAAGCGTTACTCTTGTTGCTTGGCTTGCTGCGGGAGCCGAGGTAGCGTTTGCCGTTGCTCGGCTTGTGGCAGTGTTTGTGATTGCTTGCCCTCATGCCCTGGGTTTGGCAGTACCCCTGGTAGCCTCTATTTCCACCACCAAGGCAGCCCAGAACGGATTTTTGGTAAGGCAGCGCCTGGCGCTTGAAGCTGCGAGAGAAATTGATATTGTACTCTTTGACAAAACAGGCACCCTAACTAAGGGGAGCTACGGAGTAACAAAAGTCATTGCAGAGGACGAAGATTTTACGCTTCAGCTGGCGGCCTCCGTCGATAGACATTCAGAACACTTTGTTTCTAAAGCAATTGTGAGGGAGGCAGAAAAAAGGGGAGTACTACTGCGTCCAGCAGAGGATTTCAAACGTATTCCGGGAAAAGGAGTAAGAGGAATCATAGACGGCAAAGAAGTGTTTGTTGGGGGAGAAGTGATATTAGAAGAGATGAAAGGGAGTTTGCCGAAAGAACTGCAGCAAAAAGCCCAGGAAGCAGCGCGGCAGGGGCAGACCATTATTTATGTGATTCAGGAAGGCGCGGTGCGGGGGGCCATCGCTCTTGCAGACCTCATACGCGAAGAATCCCGGGAAGCTGTGAGCAGTTTAAAAAAAGCAGGCATCAAGACCGCAATGCTCACAGGGGATTCAAAAGATGTTGCGCAATGGGTTGCCGGGGAACTTGGCATTGACGAATATTTTGCAAGAGTTCTTCCTGGAGAAAAAGCAAAGAAAGTAAAGATTTTGCAGAACCAGGGGATGAAAGTCGCCATGGTGGGGGACGGCATCAACGACGCTCCTGCCTTGACCCAGGCAGATTTGGGCATTGCCATTGGGGCGGGAACCAACGTTGCCATTGAGTCAGCCGGGATTATTTTGGTGAGAAACGACCCCAGGGACATTGCGAAAATCATCAGGCTTTCGCGAATGACCTATTCAAAAATGCTTCAGAATCTGTTTTGGGCAACAGGATACAACGTGGTGGCTTTGCCTTTGGCCGCTGGAGCTTTGGCGTTTCAAGGAATTCTCCTTGAGCCAGCGCTTGCCGCCATCTTTATGTCTCTTTCCACCGTTATTGTTGCCTTTAATGCCTTGCTTTTGCGAAGGGCTACGCTAGAATGAAACCAGCTATATGCCGAGACCCAAGCGGGAAAACAAAGAAGATTCCCGTCTGGTGGAACAGGCGCAGCGAGACAAGGAAGCGTTCGGGGATCTTTACCATAAATACTTTGGCAAAGTACAAGGGTATCTTGCCAAACGGCTTGGCGGAAGCCATGAGGTAGCTGAAGATTTGGCGCAGGAAACCTTTCTGCGCGCCTTTACAGCATTATCGCGGTTTCGCTCTCGGGGATATTCTTATCTCACGTATCTTTTCCGCATTTCCCGCAATCTTTTAGTTGATTTTTACCGAAAGACCAAAGAAGCGCGTCTTCCCAGCGACATCCTTGCGTTTCTGGGCAAGGAGCATATTGAGAAAGAGATAGACAGGAAGCTGCTGTACGAACATCTTGCGCGGGCAATCGGCAAGCTCCCCAAAAACAATCAAAAGGTCCTGCGCGCGTATTACGAAGAGGGGCTTTCCATAAAGGATATAGGCAAGAAGCTGGGAAAGTCAGAGAACGCAGTAAAGCTCTTGCTTGCCCGTTCCCGAAAGCGCCTGGGCAGTATCCTGGAAAAAGAGACACCTTTTTTGAACCCAGACGTTAGTAATATCAGAAAGGGAGAAAGGTCGAAAAAGAAGAGATAAGAGAAAAAAGTCATTCCATCATGATGAGAATGGCGCGCAATCCTCCTTGCTGGTGAGAGACAGCATGCCAGAAGGATACAATAAGAACTCAAAGAGGCCAGTGCAGAGCGATAGTGTGGGAAAGCACCTTCCAGGACAACTAAATACAGCCCATCTCAACTCTGACTCAATCAGGGAAGAAAAACCGCACAAGGTTTTTGCCAGGCGACACTAGCTCCCCGTCTTTTCGGGGGCTTAGTGTAAAAAGCTCCCCCAAGGGCGTTTTTTTGTTTCCAGAGAGACGCGCTTGACAGGAAGGAGGAGAGGGAGTATACTAGCTTTTGTACTAGAGTCGGAGTACAGTTCCCGCCCCACCTATAGTTTGGGGCGATAGAAGAAGTCACATCAAGATTCTTTTTTGAAATCAAGTTGTACTTCCAAAGAAAGTGGAACAGGAAAATCAAGGAAGGTTTCAGCGGCCCATGGTGGAAGGAAACTGGACCTGTGCTGATTGTGGCACAGCCATTACCCAGCTTCCTTTCAACCCCAGGCCCGGAACAGAGGGCAACCTTCGCTGCAACGATTGCTGGCGAAAGAACCGTCCTCCCCGAAGGGACTTCCAGAACTAAGCCACAGCCGAGCACTCAATTTGAGTGCTCGGTTTTGGTTTTAGAAAGAAGGTATGGTACAGCAATGATATGCAGAGAACACAGCTTGAGCGCGAAACAGCATGGCTTCTCAGGGAAAAGCACAAGGGAAAGAGAACCCCTGCTTTTTTGATGGATGAGGAGAGATTGCAGAAGGGAGAACCCCTTGACTATCTCATTGGGTTTGTGGAGTTTGCGGGATGCCGTATTGACCTGTCAGAAAGGCCTTTCATTCCCCGCCCCGAAACCGAGCATTGGACCCTCAAAGCAATCGCCGACCTTTCTTATAACTTGAACATATGTTCAAACTATGAGACGGCTCGGAAGAACCATGCTATACGGTGTTTGGACCTGTTTGCGGGCTCGGGGTGCGTTGGGGTTGCTGTATTAAAACATATGCCAACAGCACATGTGGACTTTGCAGAAAAGGAACCAAGATTTCTCAAGCAAATCCGCATCAACGCAACATTGAACCGTATCAATCCCCGTCGATACCGCATTATTGAATCTGACGTATTCCAATCAAAAAACAGAACCATGGAACGGTCTATGGGTCTGTACGACTATATTTTTGCCAACCCCCCGTATATTGCAAAATCAAGGAGGCGCAGGGTCCAATCCTCGGTTCTCAAGTACGAGCCCAGAGAAGCTCTGTTTGCCGGGGAAGATGGCCTAAAATACATCAGGCGGTTTCTCAAGGAAGCAAAACGTCACCTCAATCCCGGAGGGAGAATATATCTGGAGTTTGATTCTCCCCAGAAGCGCGCTATTGAAAAACTCCTTTCACAGTTTGGCTACGCCGCCTGGCAATTTCGCAAAGACCAATTCGGCAAATGGCGCTTTGCGCAAGGAGGAAACATGCGGTATACTGCAAGAAAGTTTTTATATGAAACCTGTAACTCTTGAAGAACTTTCTTCTCCGGGGTGCCATATATGCCGCCAGTTTGAAGAGTTTTGGCATTCCGTTGAAAAGGACTGGCCCAATGTGAAGTATAAGAATGTGGACGTAACCACTTCGCAAGGGCAGGAAATGGCGCAAAAATACATGATTATGGCTTCCCCTGGAATTATTCTGAACGGCGAGCTTTGGGCTACCGGAGGTTTTGATGGCAAGAAATTCGTGAAGAAACTGCACGAGCTTTCACAGCAATGAAAGTTCTCTGGAAGACAAAGCCCATCTGGGCACTGCGCAGCACGCTTGGGGTGATGTATCTCTACACCGGCATTGATTTTTTGCGCGCTCCGCAGCATTGGTACGGATTTGTACCCCCTTGGTTTTCCCAGGCAGCTCTCCAGGTGTTTCCTTCCATGGACGGGTATTTGCGCATACAAGGGGCTGGAGAGCTTTTGCTGGGCCTGGCGTTTTTGGCCTGGTTTCTTCCAGGAGGATTGGTGCGCATTGCGGCCTTTCTCTCTGCTGTTGAGATGGTGTTGATTCTTCTCTTTGTGGGTGTAGACCTCATTACGTTTCGCGACATCCCCATTTTGGGCGCATCGCTCGCGGTTTTCCTGATGACGTTTCAAAAACATGGAGCAAGCAGCAAGTAAATTGAAAACCATACTAGCACTAACTGCCGTCGGTATCCTTGCATTGATTGTTTTGGGCGTGTTTTGGTTTTTCATTGCGGGAAGTGCAGCCCCCGTAGGAATGGGATGGTATTTATTTAGTTTTGCAGCGGGATTGACTATGATTGTGCTGCCGTGTACTTTGCCTCTGGCTTTTGTGATTGTTCCCCTTTCTATGGGAAAGGGCATGGTAAAAGGGTTGGGCATGGCAATGGCATTTGGCGGAGGCATAACAGTAACATTGAGTGTTTATGGGATTATAACAGCTCTTGTGGGGGAAGTGGCGATTGACGCCCTGGGAGCTCCTCTTGAGACCGTAAAGAATTGGCTGTACTTTATTGCAGGAGCCTTTGCCTATGTCTTTGCTCTGGGCGAACTGAAGTTGGTCAAGTTTCGCATGCCAACGTATACCGGAGCCGCCCCCGGCTTTATTCAAAAGCGGCATGACTACCTCAAGGCATTTTTCCTGGGGATCTTCCTGGGCAATATTGGCGTGGGATGTCCGCATCCTGCTACCCCCGTGATTCTTACCCGTATTGCGGCGTCCGGCGATATATTCTATGGGTGGCTTCTCTTTTTAGTTCATGCAGCAGGAAGAATACTGCCTCTGTTTTTGCTGGCTTTGCTGGGCGTGCTCGGCGTGAATGCACTCTCTTGGCTTGTTGCCAGGAAAGAGAAGGTAGAGCGCGCCACGGGTTGGGGCATGGTGTTTGTGGCGGGGTTCATACTGGTGCTTGGATTGTTCACCCATGATTGGTGGGTGGCATCCGGGCAGCACAGCTTGCTTGAGGAATTAACACAGGAGGAAACGGTGACCAATCTTTTTGCTGAACAAATCGGACAGGGAGAGGCTCACGAGCATAGAACGCAAGAGCTAGAAGGGAAAACTGGGCTCTTTGGTTTGCCCCTGTCGCTGGGAAACTGGGTCTTAGTCCTCCTTTGGCTTATCCCGCTGTGGTGGTATTATCTTAAGAATAGAAAAGCAACAGTTCAGAATCCACAACAAACCAATGGCGGAGCGGGCGAAACAGCTAAAAACAAATAAGGGGCGCTTGCATTTCTGGTTTCTCGTAGTATTTTCTGTCTTACTTATTATTGTATTTGTTTTTTACCTGCCTTTTCGTTTTCAAGCGGGCATGCAGCAGCATGAAGAAGAACCTTCTTTCATGGAGGAGGATCAGCCGCATGAAGATGATGTTGGGGAAGGTCCCCGTGTTAACTGGATTGATGCTGTGTTGCCGAGGGCGCTGGCAGACGAAGGGCACGATGAGGCGGAACCGCACGGAATCCTAGAAGATCATGCCCCTGGAAGTACGGGACAGCTGCAGCCGCTGGTGAGCCCCGCATGGTGGCTGCTTTTGACTGTGTCAGTTCTGCTCATTGCCCTCTTGAGTTTTGTGGTTCATAGATTTATAACCGTAAAGAAATAATGTTCTCGTGAATAAATATTTTATCATCCTTGCGGTTGCAGGTATTGCCATTGGCGCCGGCGTGGTGTGGCGCATGTTTCTTTTGCCAGAAGAAGCAAAGCCGTTTGTTTCAGGAGTGGAGCGGAAGATTACGGTTACCACCGGGGTCAATCAATGGAGGTTCTTCCCAGAAGTTCTTGAGGTTAATCAGGGAGACAAAATCATTATGACGCTGGTAAACGAGGATTCGTACGACCACGGCATTGGCATTGACGCCTTTGGCATTTCCCAGCGTATGCCCGCAAACAGCACTATTACGGTGGAGTTTGTGGTTACAAAAGCCGGTGATTTCCCCTTTTACTGTTCAGTTCCCTGCGGAGAAGGTTATACGGAAGGCGAGAAGCGCACCCATTTTGACATGATTGGGAACATGCACGTGCGCAGCATTATATCTGAAACACAATAATCCATGAAGAAGCTGGTCTTGAAAGTTAGGGGAATGCACTGCGCGTCGTGTTCCATTTTGGTTGATAAACTTCTGAAAAAACAGGACGGCATTATCTCTATTAAGACAAATTATGGAAATGAAAAAACGGCAATTGAGTTTGACGAGAATAAGATTTCTTTAGAAAAGATAGATGAACTCATAGGCCAGCTCGGATACGATTTAATCAGGCCGGACGAAAGGGGCGAAACCGTAGAGGAGGAAGAGGCGAAAGAGGCAAGAAGGATGAAGGAGGCAAAGCGAAGGGTTGTGGCGGCATTTGCGCTTTCAACTCCCATTATCCTTTACTACATGCTCATTCACATGTTCAACGTGACGCATGTGCATGAGCTTTTTGATTTTATCAATTTGAATGTCCCCCAATTTATGGGAAGCGGATTTTTTGCGTGGGGTTCTTATGCGACCAATTATCTATTTTGGCTCATTGCTCAACCCTTGAAGTTTGCATTGAGTTTATTCATGGATGTGGCAAATCCGCCCTTTCGCATTGACCTCAATTACTTCTATTGGATTCTTTCTACCCCTATTCAATTTGTTATTGCCTGGCCTTTTTACCGAAACTCTTTTACCTCGTTTCGCGTGGGGTCTGCGAATATGGACGTGCTCGTGGTGCTGGGGACTTCGGCCGCCTACTTTTATTCAGCCGTTGGGTTTTTGTTCTTTAATATAGACCATCCTTTCTGGGAGAGCTCTGCCGCTTTACTTTCTTTTATTCTTCTGGGGAGATACATTGAAGTGGTTGCCAAAGGGCGCGCATCAGCTGCTGTCAAAGAACTTTTGCAGTTGGAGGCAAAAGAGGCGCATGTAATGCGCAACGGCAAGGAGGTTACTATTGCGAAAGACACAATTCAAAAGGGAGATATTGTGGTGGTGCGACCAGGAGAAAAGATTCCGGTTGATGGCGTCATCGTTGAGGGTAAAACGCATATTGACGAGAAAGTAGTGACTGGGGAATCGTTCCCGATAGGCAAGGGCATAGATGATGAAGTTATTGGAGCTACGGTAAATCAGGAAGGACTGATAAAGTTTAAGGCACTCAAGGTGGGCAAAGACACCCTGCTTCATCAGATTATTAACATGGTAGAAGAAGCACAAGCTCGGCGTGCACCCATTCAGAATCTTGTTGATAAGATTTCAGAGCGCTTTGTTCCTGCGGTGATTGTATTGGCAGTATTGGTGTTTGTTGGCTGGTTTTTGGTTGCGGCCTTGCCGTTTCGCACAGGTCTCTTACGCATGATTGCTGTGTTGGTAATCTCTTGCCCGTGTGCCATGGGATTGGCAACGCCAACGGCGCTTGTCGCCGGTATTGGCCGAGCAACGAAATTCGGCATTATTTTGAAGGGCGGGGAAGCATTAGAAAAGGCGTATAAGGTGAGTGCGGTTGCGCTTGATAAAACAGGGACCCTTACTATCGGCAAGCCGGTGGTTACTGACTTTGTGCCCATGGAAGGCATAAACAAAAAAGAAGCTTTAGCCCTTATAGCTGCGGTAGAGACTGGGTCTGAACATCCGTTAGCGCGTGCAATCGTGGCAAAAGGAAAAGAGGTTGTTGGCGAGTTGCCAGAGGCAGAAAACATACAGGCTGAAGTGGGAATGGGGATACAGGGAACGGTATCTGGGAAAAAGGTTGCAATAGGGAATGTTGCGTTGATGGAGTCGTTGCGGATTTCTGTGAAGGAGCATACGGGGTTGGTAGAAACGCTTCAGAACGAAGCAAAAACCGTAGTATATGCCGTTTCTGAAGAGAAACTTATTGCAATAGTTGCAATGGCAGATACGCTCAAGCCCTATGCAAAGGAAGCCATTCAAGCGCTTCAAAAAATGAAGAAAGAGATTATTATGATAACAGGAGACAATCCCCAGACCGCGCAAGCCATCGCACGTGAGCTGGGGATTAATCGAGTGTTGGCCCAGGTTTTGCCTCAAGAGAAAGCAGACGTCATTAAAAAACTGCAGAAGGAGGGCAAGACCGTTGCAATGGTTGGAGATGGAATCAATGATTCTCCTGCATTGGCGCAAGCAGATGTGGGGGTTGCAATTGGTTCTGGAACAGACGTAGCACTGGAAACTGGAGAGGTGGTCTTGGTAAAAGATGACTTGCGGGACGTGGTCACAGCAATTCAGCTTTCTGGGAAAACCATAAGGAAGATATGGCAAAACCTATTCTGGGCTTTTATCTATAACGTGTTGGCAATTCCCATTGCTGGAGGGGTGCATCTTCTTGCCACGCAAAGTTCATTTGGCGTGCCCGCAGATTGGGTAGTTGGAATTCAGCAGAGTTTTGGGCAAGCGGGGCAGGTATTCTTTAACTTTTCCCAGGCAACGTTGCGGCCTGAAATTGCGGGTTTTGCCATGGCATTTAGTTCGATCTCGGTGGTAGCAAATTCAATGTTGCTCAAAAGATATATCCCCCCGATTAAAAAGACGGGCAACAAAGGAAAGGTTGAAAAGAAAAATGAAAATCCAAAGAATGGAAAAAATAGAATTACACATTGAAGGAATGCACTGCGGTTCTTGTGCAGTGGGCATTCAAATGCTGACTTCTCAAATGGAGGGTGTGAAGTTAGCAGAAGTTTCCTACGGGGACAAAAAGGGAACCTTTGAGTTTGATTCTTCAAAGGTTTCCAAAGACGCTCTCGTCAAAGCCATCGGAGAACTTGGCTATCGGGCCTCGTAATTTTGCACCTAAATCGGATTTAGTTTCGCATTGCACCTAACGTTGCACCTAAATCGGATTTAGTTTCGCAAGGGGGACGCTGTTTTCGATTTTGAAGTCCCCAACACGGATGCGCTCAAGTTCGATGAGATAGGCGCCAGTACCTAATTTTTTGCCGATATCCTCAGCAAGGGAGCGAATGTAGGTGCCAGCCGAACACACCACCCTGATTTTGAGAAATGGAGGTTCATAGGAAAGCAGTTTCAGCTCGTAAATCCTTACCTTTCTTTGAGGAAGTTTTACGCTTTTGCCCCTTCTTGCAAGCTTGTAGGCAGGAATCCCTTTGAGTTTTATTGCAGAGTAAGCAGGCGGCGTCTGCTCAATTTCTCCCTTGAATTCTTTTAATACGTCCTTGACCCGACTAAGGCGCGGAAAACTTATCTTGGCTAAGTTCGTTATAGTTGGTTTAATAACGCCTTCCGGGTCTCCAGTGGAGCTGGTTTTGCCAAGTTCCAAGGTGGCGATATATTCTTTCTCGGTATTCTTTGTTATCACACTCAATTTCTTGGTGTCTTCCCTTCCCACGCCAACCACAAGCACTCCTGTTGCAAAAGGGTCCAGGGTTCCCGCATGTCCCACCCGCCTTCGCCCGCCATAGCGGGCTTTGGCGGGCGCAGCCCGTCCCAAGACCGCGACGGCGGGTTTTTGTTCCAGGATCCGACGCACAAAATCCACCACGTCATGAGATGTCATGCCTTTTGGTTTTAAGATATTGAGAAGCATGGGATAGTACAAAAGTATAACAATTGTAAAAGTTTTGTACGTTTAGATTTGACGGTCTTTATTTTCTGCGCACCATTTCTTTGCTACAATAAAGTAAACATATGATACTAAATTTCAAAGAGGAACTCAAAGCAATACTCAAGGGTGAAGTAGACGACTCGCCAGCTCTTCTCCAGGAATACAGCAGGGATGCTTCTTTGTTTGAGGTAAGGCCGCGCGCGGTGGTGTTTCCCAAAGATACCGAGGATGTAAAGGCCCTGGTAAAGTTTGTAAAAGAACACCCAAAAGAGAGCTTGTCTTTAACCTGCAGGTCCGGAGGAACCGACATGACGGGAGGCCCCTTGACAGAAAGCATTGTGGTGGACATGCAGCGCCATTTTAACAACATCCTGGAATTTGGGGAAAGAACCGCCAGAGTGCAGCCCGGAGTGTGGTACCGAGATTTTGAAAAGGAGGCGGCAAAGCGCAACCTCCTGCTTCCCTGTTACCCTGCCTCAAAGAGCATCTGCACGGTAGGGGGTATGGCGGCAAATAACGCGGGAGGGGAGAAGACCCTAAGATACGGAAAAACCGAGGACTACATTATAGAGTTGAAAACGGTGCTGTCAGACGGGCAGGAACATACCATTCGTCCCCTCACATTCCAGGAACTCCAGGAAAAGATGCGAGGCGGGGGTTTTGAGGGTGAACTGCACCAAAGGATGTTTGAGCTTTTAGAGGAGAATAAAGCCCTGCTTTCTAAAGCCAAGCCCAAGGTTTCCAAGAACTCGGCTGGCTACTATCTTTGGAACATATGGAATGGGGCAACGTTTGACTTAGCCAAGCTCATCTGCGGCTCCCAGGGAACCCTTGGCATCATCACGGAACTCATGTTCAGGCTGGTGGTTCCTAAAAAGCACTCTACCCTCCTCATCTTGTTTTTGTATAACACCGCTCCCTTAGCCAACCTTGTGCAAAAGCTTTTAGAGCATAAACCAGAGTCATTGGAGTCGTATGACGACCACACGCTGCAGTTTGCCATGAGGCATATTCCGGATTTCGTCAAACTCCTGAAGGGAAACGCTTTTACTCTGGCTTTTCAATTCATCCCCGAGTTTGTCATGTTTTTGAAAGGAGGATTAAAACTTCCCAAGCTCGTGGTGTTAGCTGAGTTCACCGGGGATTCAGAGGAGGAGATATACCGGAAAGCCGCAGCAGCAAAGAAAGACCTTGCCGGCCTTGCGGCACAAATGCGCATTGCGAGGTCTGACAGGGAGGAATTAAAATACATGACGGTGAGGCGCCAGAGCTTTAACCTTCTGCGCCACCACGCAAAGGGTAAGCGCACAGCCCCCTTTATTGACGATATCATTGTTCCTCCCCGCACGCTTCCCGAGTTCCTGCCAAAGCTCCGGTATATCTTAGAAAAGCACCAAAAGCTCATCTACACCATAGCCGGCCACGTGGGAGACGGCAACTTCCACATTATTCCCTTAATGGATCTAAAAAAGGAAGAGAACAGAACTATTATTCCTTCTTTAATGGAGCAGGTGCATCGCCTCGTATTCCAGTACGGGGGTTCTATGACTGCCGAACACAACGACGGGCTCATTCGCACGCCGTTCCTGGAAGATATGTACGGCAAGGAAGTGGTAGAATTGTTTTCTCAAACGAAGCAGGTATTTGACCCTCAAGGCATCTTTAACCCGGGCAAAAAGACAGAAGGCAACCTCTATTTCGCCCTTTCCCATGTGAGCATGAAAAGCAAGTAATCCACAGCTGACAAAGGGTTGTATGCCTTGACACTTTTTTGCCTCCCAGGGTAGAATGCTCCCAGAAAATCTGCAAAGGGAGTATTTTTTTGTTCAAAAATGAAACGCGGAACGCTTGTTTTGCTCTTTTCCATAGTTCTTTTTGGAGGAGGAGTCGCCTTTTCCTCTTCATTGCAGGATAGGACATCAGGACTTGTCCCACCCCCTGGTACAATTCCCGTAGTGCTTGCAGTGCTTGAGGCGCAAGGCGCCACATACGAGATTGCCGTGCCTCAAGGAAGCACCGTGTACGAACTCATGGCCAAGGCGCAGGAAGAAACTGATTTCAGCTTCTCGGGCAGGGAGTTTGCAGGCATGGGGTTTTTCGTGGAAGAAATACAAGGAAAGAGACAAAACCCAAAAGAACAGAGATACTGGATGTATTCTATTAATGGCCAAAAGGCCCAGCTTGGCATATCATTCTATGAACTACAATCAAATGACGTTATCTCCTGGACGTATGAACAAGAGGAATAAGATTTTTTTCCTTGCCGCGCTCCTTTGCGTGTTTGGCCTAGGAGTAGCCCTCAAGGTTTCAGCTCAAGAGTCCACAGTTAGTTTTACGGTGCGCAGCGGAAGCCAGGTGGGCTTTGACGCCCCGCTTTCCATAATTGAGGTGGTAACCCCGGGAGAGCAGGATATCATCATACAGGCAACCGACAGCGGCACAGGGGAGGCAGTGGAGAAGGTCGTCTCCCCAAACAGCGTGTTTGGGTTTTTGGCAAGAGCAGACAAAGCAAGTTCTGACTTAACCCTTTCTGCAATCCAGTACTTTGCCTATTTTGACTCTTTATTCTTAAAGTGCGCTGTTGTTGGAACCGAGGAGGGCTGTGACAACTGGCAGTACGTGGTGGACAACGTGTATCCTTCAGTTGGCATGGATGCCTTTGAGCTTGAAGGCGGGGAACAGGTCTATGTGTATTTTGGTAGTCCTCATCAGCTGGTCTTGCCAAAAGATACGCTTGGCGCAGGGGACTCCTTTGAGATTGCGGCCCAGGACTATCAGTACGAAAGCAACCAATGGAGTATTCTCTCTGGAGTGACCATTGGGATTTTGCGAGAGAACCCAGACGACCCCTGGAACCCCATTGAGCTAAAAACGCAGGCGGTTGATGTCTTAGGGAAATCCGTCTTTGAAGGATTGGAAGCGGGTACCTACCTTGTCGGAATCAAGGAGGACTTCTATTTTCCACCCGTACAGCTTGCCGTGGAGCCAGCACCTTCCTCCGGCAGCGGAGGAGGGGGCGGGGGAACACTCATTTACCCGAAGAACTTGGATGTGGAGAAGGCGGTTGCTTTTCTGCTTTCCTTTCAGGAAGAAGACGGCTCCATTCTCTCTCCTTTTCATTCAGACTGGGCAGCCCTTGCGCTTGCTGTTTTCCCGGGAGAGGAGGAGGCAAAAGCGACTCTTTCCTTGTATCTTTCCCGGGATGTTTCCCCGGGAACCCTGGCTACCGACTATGAACGGCGAGCCATGGCGCTCATGGCCTTGGGCATAAACCCGTACGGGGAAAGCGGGACAAACTACATTCAAAACATCCTGGACAGCTTTGATGGGGAACAAATTGGCTCACCAGACCTGGTGAACGATGACATCTTTGGGCTTTTGGTGCTTTTGAAAGCCGGCGTTGAGGGAGCCGCGATTGATAAGACAACCTCTTTTATTCTTTCTGCCCAGGAGCCCAACGGCTCCTGGGGAGGAGTGGATATGACTGCAGCTGCCGTGCAAGCCCTTTCCCTTGTTTCTTCTTTTGAGGGTGTTCCAACCGCTCTTGGAAATGCACGCTTGTTCCTTACTTCAAAACAAGAGGAACAGACAGGCGGGTTTGAAAACGCCTACTCCACCTCGTGGGCCATGCAGGCCATTGCGGCCCTTGGGGAATCCCAGGAAAACTGGAGAAAGAACGGCAAGACCCCGGGCGACTTCCTGTTTTTCCTGCAGGCCTCGGACGGCGGGTTAATGGAAGGGGATACCGCCGCAAACAGGGTTTGGGCCACCTCGTATGCCGTGCCGGGGGCCCTGCAAAAACCCTGGGGCGAGATTCTTTCCGAGTTTGAGAATCCAGGAGGTGTTTCTCAAGAACCCATTGCCGCAAGCCGGCAGGAATCATCAGGTCAGCAAGAAGTATTGGAGGAAATTCAGCAGAAGCTCAATGTCATTGAAGAGAAAGTTGCCGTGCTTGAACTGAAGGTTTCTCTTGTGTACGCGGAGTATCAACTGGCGCAAAAACAGAGTCAGATTGCGCTTCTGGGGGACAATGCCTTTTTTGCAGAAGGCCAAGAGAGCAATGCCTTTGAGGGAGCTGCCTTTCAGGAATTAAGCGGTGAGCAGGGCAATGAACAAGATCGGTTCGCTGCACAGGCCTCCAGCGCTTCCGACACTTTCTTTGAATCAGGCATCGGGCGAATCCTCCTGATAGCGGGAGCCGGGATTGTATTGTTTTTTCTTCTTGGAGGATGGAGAAGGATGCGCCTGTTTTCGCGTCAGCGTTCCCTTGCGGCGCAAGAGCAGCAGAGCTATGCCAGCAAGAGCAGCTAGAGACGCATTGCGCAAACATCATTCTCGGGGGATAATGGAGCAAT
This sequence comes from Candidatus Wildermuthbacteria bacterium RIFCSPHIGHO2_01_FULL_49_22b, assembly GCA_001823165.1. Taxonomy (GTDB): domain Bacteria; phylum Patescibacteriota; class Minisyncoccia; order Minisyncoccales; family UBA10102; genus 01-FULL-49-22b. Next base: position 2,022 of record MHTT01000031.1, on the reverse strand, counting down.
GATTTATCTTGCTTCCGATCACGCAGGCTTCTTACTCAAAGAGACGCTCAAAAAGCATCTTCAAGAGTAGGGAAGGGAGGTAGGATTGCTCAGGAGAGCTTTCTCCTGGAGACGGACAAAAGGAAGCTGCCGCAGCGTCCGCGGCGGCAGCTGTCGCCCCGCAGTTCTTCTCTTCGTTCGGTCTTAGCCAGGCACTGGTGGTATTTGGCACGGGCCTCTTGCTGTTCCTCGTTCTTGGGGGATGGAAGATACTGCCCTCTTTGTTTAAGAGACGTTCTTCGTTGCTTGAAGGGGGAATCCAGGGCTGATATACTGGAGGGTATGGACCAGGTCGCTCTCCTTGGCATAGTACAGACTTGGAGAATCAACCCAAAGCCTGAGTGGCGCGGATTCCGGTGCGCGAATTGCCAGCGGCATCTGAACGGAGCGTGGCACCACTGGCTGAAGAGCTACGGCTACAGGACCCCCGTGCATTTCTGCAGTAGGTGCGAGAAAGAGTATCTTTCAGGAAACGTCACGCCAAAGAGGCCGGGGAATCCAGCCCTCGCATCCCGATTTTACAGAGACCTTCCAGAAAAGGCGCAGGCAAGTCTCAGGACGATTGCAATGAGGCGGCACCCTAGCTTATCCGCGTACAAAACATTCTCGTGCGACCAATGCGGGACTTCCGTGCACAAGGCGTATCATATCTGGACGTTTCTTGACCGGAATCTCGTGGAAACGCATTTGTGCAGGCGTTGCGGAGATGCCCTTCTCAAGGGATAATGTGCATATGATTTATCTTGCTACGGACCATGCCGGCTTTGGCTTAAAAGAGGTCGTCAAACGATACCTTATAGAGCAGGGGAGGGAGGTTGAAGACATGGGGGCGTTCGCATTGAATCCGGACGACGACTATCCCGATTTCATCCTGCCCGCGGCCAAACGGGTGGCGGAGAATCCCCGAGAGAACCTCGGCATCTTTTTTGGGGCTTCCGGGCAGGGAGAGGCCATGGCGGCAAACAAGATAAAGGGCATTAGGGCCGCGGTGTACTACGGAGGTTCTTTGGATTTGGTGAAAAAGTCTCGCTCCCACAACGATGCCAACGTGCTTTCCTTGGGAGCCAGGTTCCTGACAGCAGAGGAGATGATTGATGCGGTAGAGGCCTGGCTCCTGGAGGACTTTGAGGGAGGAAGGCATGAACGGAGGGTGGAAAAGATAAAACGGGCGGAATGATGCAAAAGGTTGTCCCCGCCATTCTTACCGCAGACCCGGCTGAGTTAAGAAGACAGCTAGGGGTTCTTAAGGACCGCACCAAGTGGGTGCAGATTGATATTATGGACGGCAAGTTCGTTCCTTCGGTTTCCGTAAACATTTCAGAACTTGGGGAGGCCTGCCAGTTTTTCAATCTGGAAATCCATTTAATGGTCACAGAACCTGAAAAGTATCTGGAGGATTGCGGCGCGGCAGGGGCAAAACGGGTGTACTTTCACTGGGAAGGGACAAAAGACCCGGAGAAAACTCTTTCTTTAATGGGAAGGTATTCTTTCCAGAAAGGCGTTGCCCTGAACCCGGAGACGGAAATAAAGATGGTTGCTCCCCTTGCAGACAAGATGGACGCCCTCCTTTTGTTGAGCGTGGTTCCGGGAGCCCAGGGTCATGAGTTTGTCTCCTCCGTTCTTGATAAGGTTTCTGTTGTCAAACACTTAGTGTTTGACACGCTCATTGGGGTGGATGGGGGAATTTCTGAAGACAACATCTTGGGAGTATTCGAGAAGGGCGCGGACTACGTCGCCGTGGGAAGCGCTCTCTGGAAGTCAAAAGACCCGCTTGCCGCTTTAAGGAAATTGGAGGAGATGGTAAGCTAGAACAAATCGCATGAAAGAGTATTCTATTGCGCAGTTGGAGAAAAAGGCCAACGAAATTCGCCAGGACATTATTAAAATGCTCGTCAAGGCAGGGTCCGGGCATTCTGCCGGGCCTTTGGGCATGGCAGATGTATTTTGCGCGCTGTATTTTGCCGTAATGAATCACGACCCCAA
>MHTT01000030.1 GCA_001823165.1 Candidatus Wildermuthbacteria bacterium RIFCSPHIGHO2_01_FULL_49_22b | reverse complement strand
CGCCTTTTTGACGATTTTTTGGCGATATAATTTCCTTTATTTATTTTCTTTCTGGTGATTCCACCCCAAGGTCTCGGCAAATTTTCTTTGCTAAAAAATTGAGGAACGGTTGAAGATTTTTTCATCAAAGGATTAAAAAAGACGCTATGTTTTGCGCCTTCTCTTAGAAAAATACAGTCATTCTTCAAAAGATGTCTGATGAAATCTCTTCGCTTCATTATATAGAAATGGAAAATGGCTCCCGAATAAATTTCCCTTTGGAAATTTCTTTTTTATTAAGCATTCGGTTGGTTTCTAAAATTAACAAAAGTGCCTCTTTTAGATTTTCTTTTGCTTCTTTAAGAGTTTTGCCCTGAGTATTAACTCCTGGAATTTCTTCAATCCAACCCAAATACCACTTTCCACTTTTTTTATATATCGCTGTAAATTGTCTTGCCATATATTTTAATTATATTATTCTTAAAAAATCTGTCAAATTTATTCTACCACCAAAACCGTCTTTTTGGCGACCTTATTCCAAGGATATAATTTCTTTAAACTCAAATGTGTGCCGTTTAACGACATTCTTTGTGCGCTGTATGCTTTTTGCAGTGTTTGCAAAACTTCTTTGCTTCCAGCTTCTGCTCCCCTTCTTTGCGCTTCTTCATTAAGGACTTGTGCGCAAAGTAGTTAATGTTTTTGCAACCCCCGCACTGCATCTTGCTATATGCTTTTCTTTTTGCTGGCATAATATTATTATTTATTATCTTTTTCTTACCATGCTTGTCCGCCGAAGTGCGGAGCCGGGGATGGGAATTGAACCCATGGCCTCGTTCTTACCAAGAACGCGTTCTGCCACTGAACTACCCCGGCACGAAGGCGAAGAGTTGCCCCGCCTACGTCCCACTTTGCGGGACTACGGCGGGCAAGTCTGCCAGTTGAGCTACAACGGCATGCTAGATTAATCGTTTTTGAAGAAAGGCTTGTCCAGTCCCGATTTAAGGTAACGTTCAAATTCGTATGCCTTCGTCTTATTTGTATTGGTGTGCTGTGCACACCGAAGCTCTATAAAGAGCGAAGGTGTGGGCCGGGAGGGATTCGAACCCCCGAAGGCGTAAAGCCGCGTGGTTTACAGCCACGTCCGATTGGCCGCTCCGGCACCGACCCGTCCCAGGTATTCTAACACAAAATATATGACTACTCAAGGTACCGGTGCGATTTTAAACGCTCGGCAGGGACGCCTCGCTAAATCGCCCGCGCAAGTAAAGCAGTTCACTTGCGCCCATTAAGCAATTACTCGTCCATGTTTTGCCTTCCATTCTTCAATGTCTTTATGATTGCCAGAGAGCAATACCTTGGGGACTCTCCACTTTACTCCTCTCTTGGGCTCAAATATCTCGGGTCTGGTGTATTGGGGATATTCTAAAAACCCTTTCTTTCTGCCTTTGCCAAGGCGTTCTTTTAAGAACTGGGGCTTCCCAACAACTCCGGGGATAAGGCGGGAAATCGCCTCTATAACAGCCATGGCAGGCACTTCCCCTCCCATGAGGACATAATCCCCTACGGAGAGCTCAACATCCGTTATCTTCTTTGCGATTCTCTCGTCCACTCCTTCGTATCGTCCACAGACCATAATGATATGATTCATCCTTGACAACTTATATGCCATTTTCTGATCAAATTTCTTCCCACGCGGCGTAAATAGTATAACCTTAGTTTTGGATTTTGGATTTTGGATTTTGGATTTAAGGGTTGAAACCGCTTTATAGACGGGTTCAACCCGCATGACCATGCCCAATCCTCCGCCAAAGGGCTTATCGTCCACGGTGCGGTGCCTGTCTTTGGCCCACTGCCTCAAGTCATGGGCCTGAATCTTCAAGAGTTTCTTTTTGCTTGCCTTAAATAGCAAAGATTCCTTGGCAAAGGGCTCAAAGAGTTCTGGGAATATGGTTAAAACGTCAAAGGTGAGCATGCAAAAAGAAAACAGCGCTTCGGTAATATCCTAGCACTGTTTTCCTGGATTTCAACTTATTAGATGGTCAGGTCTTCTAGAGAGGATTCTTTCTTTTCTTCTCTTGGTTCTCTTTGCTCTCTTGGCTGTCTTCCGCCTTCCGGTTCCTCAATCTTGAGGTTTACCCTGGCGTGGGCCTTAAGACCCGCGATTCTCATTAAGGTGCGAATTGAGCGGGCCGTGGAGCCCTGGCGGCCAATAATCTGGCCCATGTCTTCAGGATGTACCTTGAGAATCAGCAGCACGCCCATCTCATCCACCTTGCGTTCCACCTTTACATCCTCTGGATGGTCTACCAACCCTTTCACCAGGTATTCTAAAAGTTCCTGATATTCGTACTTCTCTTCTGCCATATTTCGTTCTGAACTTACTGCTTACAAGAAATCATGCGACCTTTCAACAATTCTGTAATTCTGTGTCTTTATCTAACAGTTTTGATTATAAAACGGGGACAAGAAATGTCAAGCCCCCACATCAGAACAAGCAACGCATCCAGTGCAAGCAGAACAAAGTCATTGCCTATTTGGTGTAGGGATCAAGCCCAGGGGTACTCCCGTAGAAGGGACTCCTCCCGGAGAACCGGAAGGCGGAGAGAATGGTCTCCTCCTGCGAGAGCGCCTCTGGACTCGTATTTCCACATTTCAACCCACCTTTCGACTTGCACTCAGGGCAAGTAACGATGGGTTCAAATATGGGAGGAAGTCATGGCTCAAAGTGTAATTGCCGATTGACTTCCTCCTCGGACTTTACCTGGAAGAACTTATCACCTTCCAAGAAAGCCATGTGAAATGATGACCTTCTTGGTTTTTACTCTTGGCTCAAAAGCCAAGAATAATATGCCCAGCACCACGGCTATTGGCCAAAAAAGGCACAGGGCCGCTATGCCGGCTATCGAAGCAGTGGGAGTGCGTCGATATTGACGGTCAAAATGGAAGGGAAACAGGATGTTTCTCTTCCAAAACTCCACTACCCAAGCTCCTGCGGCAAAATAAAACGATAATGCCGCAACAATGACGCATACAATTGTAAAGGTATTCATCCTCCTCCTTTTCTGCCCTCCGGGTTGATATAGTTTTCCGGAGCGGCGAGGTGGACACTAACTTTTGTTTTTCATTCCAATTCTGTGTTGTCTGAATGTTTCTAGCTAATGTCCATTTCGCCGCTCCGGATAGGATGTGTGAAACCTGGTTTCACACAGGCCTCACCTCCGCGCTTGATAAACGCGTATGGCGTTTGGAGCGAAAGCTCCAAGGGACGTAACTCCATGGGAAACTCGGAGTCGACCTCCTCTAGCCGCCCCTCATAGGGCGGTTTTATTTTGCAAAGAACTATCCCACATTTCAACCCACAACCTTGTTGTGAGTTCAAATATGGGAGGAAGTCATTCGCCTCAGGCGAATGCCGATTGACTTCCTCATGTCGCCCCCGTCGGCTGGAGACTGGCCGCTTTACCTAGTGTCAGTAGGTTCTGCGGCAAACAAATCCAGAACCTGCTGATGCTCCTGGGCTCTCTTGAGGTCGAACGCAGCTTCGGCAGCCTGCGACCTCGCATCCAAGAGTTCCACCCGGAGGCTCTCTATCCTCTTCTCGAGGTCCGCCTTGACCTCGAGGTTGGAGATTCTCTCAAGGAGCTCCATCGCGTCCGCTAGGAGCACGCTAAGCTCCTCTACCTTGCGATCCGCGATAGAAACCTTTTCCACCAAGGTGTTACCTGGTGGTGGCGGGACTGGGATAAGAGTTGGTATGGTCCAATTCCTTGTTGGTGTCGCGATGCGATTCTCCGAACCGCAGGCGACAAATAGACCGAATAGAAGCAGAGCAAGAAGAGGAACCATTACTCCTCTCATTAGGGCCACCTCCTTCTCTAATTTGGGTCCGAGCTGAAGACGAATTTTTCCTCTCCAATTCGGACCCAAATTTGTTTCAAGGTGCTATCCCACATTTCAGCCCACAAAATATGTTAGACCTCGGAGGTCTAACATCTTTGTATGAGCTCAAGTATGGGGAGAAGAATGCAGGCCTGTTCGTCACAGTAATCTGCATCCCAGCCTTCTCCATGTAGTTTAGCCCTGCTGGTGGGCTTTGTACGATATCTCATCCGTACCTCCTTTCGATTGTTGCCCCTATCGGCTGGGGCGCAGGGTAGTAGAACTTTTACTTCCACCATCCGTCAATTCCTGGTCCAGCCACCAACCGGAAAATCTTGCCGGTGGCGGTCGCCAAACCAAGTACTATACCCACCCCGAAGAGGAAAAAACCAAATAAAGAGAGTACCAATATGGCTATGGGCCAAAGAACCCATAGCCCAATGACCAAGCCCATCGGGGCGGTGACCACCTTCATTCTGTCCCTCCCCCACGAGCTCCTTATACACTCCATATGCCCCTCGGTATAAGGGAACATCTGGAGTTTCCGGAAACCCCAGACAACACCTCCCCCTAATACCAGATGAAGAGCCAGGGCACCGACGATCAACAGGGCAACGAGTATCATTTTTCCCTCTCTTTTACCCTCCAGAATAGTATTTCCACTCATTGGTGGATTTCCGGAGCGGCGAGGTGGACACTAACTTTTGTTTTTCATTCCAATTCTGTGTTGTCTGAATGTTTCTAGCTAATGTCCATTTCGCCGCTCCGGATATGTCAGACCTCGGAGGCCTAACAGGTTTGTTTCAAGGTGCTGTCAATCTCTTAAACCCACAACCCATTCGGCTTCGCTCAGGGTTATAAGCTTGAGAGGTCGGAGGAGAAGACGAGATGTGTATCAAGTCCTCTCCTCCTCTTTGGGTTGGGTGGGCGGAAGGTTCGCCCAGATAAGATTCTCGGCGCGTCTCTTTGAGATGGTTTTGGTACGCCGAGAAATTTGTACTCCCTCGATTGCGGCGATTTCCTCGACTAGCCAGCGTTGTACTTTGACTATTAGCTTCAGCGAAGATTCTTCTTCTCCGTTGTGCATGATGGTTTTTAGGACAAGCTCGCCTTTTTCGAGAAGTTCCACACGGAGTTTCTCGAACTGCGTCCTTGGAGTCATCTTTCCCTCCCTTCAGTCCACAATGTTTCCTTTTTATTATGGACTCAAGGTCGGGGAGAACTGCACAGGACATATCCTGTGCAGTTCTCCTATGAGGGCTACCAGCAGCCGATCTTGGCAACGGTGCCGTTGGTCATAACGGCGACCACTCCAGATCCTGCCGGGCGGATGGAGGCAATACTGTTAGGATTCACTCCTCGACAGACAGCCTCCATGAAGTTGAGGCGCGCTTGTCGCGTGGGAAGAAGGTCGGATTTTACTCCGATGTCTCCCCGGTTGCGCGCGATCCACCTTGCCCCGCGTTGTCCCTTTGCCATGAAAGAACTCCTTCTGCCTAACCCTTCATATGGGTTAGGACTTCTGATATTTTGTGAAGGCAGGTACCTCCACACCTGAATCTCCAACTTTTTGTTTGAGGCTCAAGTGCAAAGGCTTTCTTAACGAACAGGCGGCCCTCACAATATTGGGAGAGCCGCCTGTTCATTCAGCTTGTCAATTTCAAATGTCAGTACCTCTCCTATACTGACAG
>MHTT01000029.1 GCA_001823165.1 Candidatus Wildermuthbacteria bacterium RIFCSPHIGHO2_01_FULL_49_22b | reverse complement strand
TTTGCTGTTCTTTTGTTGGTCTCTGCTCAACGCAGACAGAAACGTTTTCCATCTTTTCGCCCACGGCAGAAGGAAGCAGGTCTAAGGCTCTGGCTACAAGCTTTTTAAAACTCTCCATGAGATGTTTTTTGATGCTTGAAACAATGCTCTATCTGGCATATTTCTTACCATACTCCTATTGTTCAAGGATTGGGAAGAGGATTAAAACGAAATGAGCTCCTCCCAGGGAAGGTTGGGACGGCCAAAGTGGCCGTAGGCGGCGGTTTGGCGAAAGATGGGCTTTCGCAGGCCCAAGCGCTCAATGATAGCAGAGGGTTTAAAGTCAAACTTCTCCCTGACAAGGCCGCTCAAATCTTCTCCCCTTTCGTTGGCGGCGGCAACCATAAGAGGTTCTGCCCGCCCTATAGCATAAGCAACAGAAACAAGGCATTGCTTGGCATATCCATTGACAACCAGGTTCTTGGCGGCAAACCGACACATGTAGGCCGCTGACCTATCTACCTTGGTGGCATCTTTCCCGGAAAAGCAGCCCCCACCATGAGGCAAAATACCGCCATACGTATCTACCATAATTTTTCTGCCCGTAAGCCCGGAATCTGCCTGAAATCCTCCCTGAACAAACATTCCCGTAGGGTTGGTAAGAACCTCTGCTGTCAAAGAATCTCTGCCGACAACAGGAGCAACAACAGAATCAATCAAGGTCTTTCTGATTTCTTCTTGGCCTATTCCGTCTTTGTGCTGACAGCTCAAGAGCACTGTCTTAACGTTCTCTCCCTGAATGGTAACTTGGGTCTTGCCGTCCGGGCACAGCCAAGGAATCTCCCTGCTTTTGCGCTTGCGTTCCAGCTCTTGAGCAAGCTTGTGCGCCAGAACCACGCCTTGGGGAAGAAACTCTGGCGTCTCGTCCGTGGCAAAGCCGTACATGATGCCCTGGTCCCCAGCCCCGCCCGTATCCACGCCTTGAGCGATGTCTGGTGATTGCTGTGCCACCCGAAAAAGCACCTCAAGCTCGTCTTCATATCCTATCTCCCGATAAACCTCTCTGGCTACGGATTTGTAATCAACTTGAGCCTTAGTAGTTACCTCTCCTACAACAACAAGCAGACCATGGCTGCCCATTACTTCTACGGCGACCCGCGAGAACGGATCCTGTTCCAAGCACGCGTCCAGAATGGCGTCTGAAATCTGGTCGCATACTTTGTCCGGATGCCCCGCAGTTACGCTCTCTGCCGTATAGATTGGAGGAATGAATCCCTGCATAAAAAAAGCTCTTTCCGCGAGAAAAGAGTAAGGTTTGCTTCTTATACCAACTTATCTTTCCTCCTTATTTTAAGCTATCGCTACAAATAACACTCAGTTTTAGATAGCTTTCCGATTCGAAAAACTCCAATCCATAAATCTCTTTCTGTGCCGGTCAATGCACCACTCCCCTTCCTTTTTGAAAAGCGAAGGATAGGTTTCCTGGAACTGCTTGAGGGTCTTGATTGAAGCCACAGGAAAACTCTCGGGAACGCTCTTGTTGTACGTTTCCATAAAGCTTGCAAGAGATACTGTTTCCTGGTTCTTTTCCAAGTCGTTGTATTTCCGATTCCTCACAACCCCATGATATCATAAATCCTCCATTCATCAAGCCCAGCGTATATATACAAGTAGGCCCCGCTATATTCCAAGAAGTTATGGAATTCATAGCGGGGCCCTTTCTCGTGGGGCATGGATGTTCTGATCCGGCCTCATTGGAGAATGCCAGCAGATCTTTCCCTTTTCTTTGTCGCCCTCGCGGCAAACCCACGAGCCCCACCTTTCCTCATATCGCACCTTCTGCTCGTGGCAACGGGGACAGAACAGCAGCACCTCCGTAGTTTCCATGGCAGCCCCCTCCTCAAACCTATTATTAGATAAGTGTGAAGCAGGAATACTGCCGTGTCAAGAAGAAAGCAGAATGCTCTTGCATTCTGCTTTCTTAAGACAAAGCTCTTGACATTATGCTCCCTTGTTCTGCACGTGCGCTCTCCAGGCCTCGGCAGCTGCGGAATCTGCCACATCCAAACCGGCGAGAACGGCCTCTGCCAGCTCAGAGGTTGCGATCTCTTCTTTGCTGCCTGCGGTTTCCAGAACCTGAGGCAAAACCTGGTTCACAACCTCTGCCGTCTTCTCGGGACCAACCCCTGCATCCTGGCAGGCCAACTCAATGGACCTTCTGATTTTCCCTTCGTCAAAGGGCTGTTTTGAACCATCTCGCTTAACAACGTCTGTTGCCATAATGAAATGAATTTCGTAATAATGCAAATAACCTTTGTTGAGACCTTTTTCTTTTTTCAGCATGACTCATGGAAAACGTATTGTCAACTCAACCGCGTACTGCATGGCATTATGGTTTGAAAAGGCGTGGAAAAAAACATAGAGGATTAAAAAGGGGTCGGTGCAATACTACATCGGCCCCTATTTGTTGTTTCCTTAAAAGCCGTTAGTTCCCGGCGGCAATGTCCTCTCGCCAGGTTGCCCCGAAGAAACCCCACTTGTCTGTCTCATAGTATGCCATCTCTCTTGCATGGGAGACAGGGGTTCCTGTGCCCACCACGGTCAGAACTCTGCCGCTTGCCCCGTCAGTCACCAAACTTTTATCCTCAAGCCTGGTGCTGCCATGAAAGACCAGGGCGCTTGCTTGCTTTCGGGTGTAGCGGCGGGTCACGGGATGCCCGCCCTCGCACTTTCCAGGATACCCCTGAAAAGCCATTACCACGCCAACTGCATGGAGAGCGTGATTCCAGGAGACCTGAACCTTATCCAGCCGGCCTTGGGTGCAGGCAAGCATGATGTCCAGCAGATCCCCTTGAAGCAACGGGAGGATGACCTGGGCCTCCGGGTCCCCAAACCTGGCGTTGAACTCCAGAACCTTGGGACCCTCCTTTGTAAGCATCAAACCCGCATACAGCATTCCTACAAAGGGAGTGCCTTTCAGCTCCATCTTGCCGAGTATGGGCATCACGATCCATTGGAGGATTTCTTCTTCCAGAGGTTTGTTCCAAAAGCGGGGCCAGGAGTAGCTCCCCATGCCTCCCGTGTTGGGACCCTGGTCCCCGTCCAGCAGGCGTTTGTAGTCGCAGGCGACAACAAGAGGAGAAACGTGGTAGCCGTCGGTAAAGCAGAACACGCTCACCTCCCGGCCCTGCAAGAGCTCTTGCACCACAATGGGCTGGTCGGGATATAGCTCCCCACAGAGGTTCGCCGCATTCTCTGCTTCTTTTGGGTTAGAACAAAGCTGCACGCCCTTGCCTCCAGTCAGTCCGTCTGGCTTTACCGCCACGGGTTTGTTGTATCCTTGAACAAAGGTTGCCACGACATGGGGGTTAGGGAACGTCCAGGATTTTGGATGCGGCACCTTTGCTTCCTGCATGAGCTGCAGGGCGGCTTCCTTACTCGTTTCCACCTTAGCTGCAGCCCGGGTGGGACCAAAGGCAGGAATGCCCTTTTCTGCGAGCTTGTCTACCAGACCATCTGCCAAAAAGGTTTCAGGCCCTATCACCACGTAGTCAGGACAAAGGCCAGCTACATGATCAATCAGCTGCTCTGCATTGAGATGAACGTTCCATCCGCACTGCTCCGTTCCTCCGTTCCCGGGCCACACGAACAAGTTCTTGCACTCAGGACTCTGAGAGATGCGCCACGCTAAAGCATGCTCTCTTGCTCCATTGCCGAGGACGAGTACCCTCATGACATGCTCCTTTCTCTTTTGATATGGGAGATTGTAGGTGCTTTTCTTATATACGCTAACCCTAGCAGAATGTATGATTTTTGCAACCGCTACTCTCTGCGCTGGTTTGAAAAGGCGTGGAAGAACGCGCGCAAGATTAGGGTTGCAATCAACAACTTTATCTCCCAAACCTTCTTTGGCGCCTTTGGTACTCTGCAATGGCCTCATCCAAGTCCTGTTCTTTAAACTCGGGCCAGTACTTTTTGTAAAAGTAGAGTTCCGCGTACGCTGACTGCCACAGCAGAAAGTTGGAAAACCTTTGTTCTCCCCCTGCTCGTATCACCAAGTCAGGGTCTGGCAGGCCTGCGGTAGAAAGATGCCGAGCAAACTCCTCCTCGCTTAGCTCCTCTGGACCAAGGCCTTCTTTCATAATTTTCTGGGCGGCCTGCACGATATCCCATCTTCCCCCATAGCTTATGCCTAAGGTCAAAAAGAACTTGTCATTGCTCATGGTGGCTTCCTCAACCTTGGCAATAACCTTTTGCAGGGATTCTGGCAGCCGCTCTTTTTGGCCGATAATTTTTATTCTCACTCCCCGTTCTTTCGCCTTGCCCGCTCCGTATTTTTTCAGGTGCTCTAAAAGCCCGGTTTCCAAAAGGCGCATTAGATAGGCGACCTCGCGCTCCGCACGGTTCCAGTTCTCCGTGGAAAAACCAAAGGCCGTGAGGGCTTTGACTCCCCGCGCCTGACACCAATCCACCAACCGCACCAGATTCTCATACCCTGCCTTATGCCCCTCCAGGGTGTCCAAGCCCAGTTCTCTTGCCCACCTGCGGTTGCCGTCCGGGAACAGAACAATATGCTGGGGAATTTTGGAATTTTGAATTTCAGTCATTGGGATTTATTTGGAATTTGGTACTTGGGATTTGGGACTTTCTATTTGTATGGGGCCTTTCAGCTGGTCTTTTGCCGCCAAATACCCTCCGGCAAAGGAAATAAGGGATATGAGAAAAACTCCAATAACCAAGGCAATATCCTTTTGGTTTGCTTTAATCCCATGAAAAACCCAATTCGCCAAACTGGGCAAATCGGCACCAAGTCTAACTTGATTGCCTCTCATGGGATTGACAAATTTTATTATTTTTTCTATGCTATTCATATCGTTCGTATATTTGTACACATTCGCCCGCCTGCATCGGCTATGCCTAAGGCATTGCGGGCAGGTAATTCGTAGAGAACATGGCAACAACGAAATCAGCTGGATCCACCCGTTTGGGCAGGGATTCTCGACCAAAATATCTTGGAATAAAGCTGTTTGCCGGAGAAAAGGCCAAAGCGGGCCAGATTCTGGTCCGTCAGCGGGGCAGCAAACTGCTTGCTGGGACCAACGTGGGAATTGGAAACGACCACACCCTCTTTGCTTTGAAAGAAGGCGTGGTGAGCTTTTCGGCAAAACGCAAGCGGGGATTTAACAGGTCTCAACGAACAGTCAGGGTGGTAAACATTGTTTCTTAGCTGTAGGGATTAGCTACTTCCTAGAAATTGCCGCTTTCACAAACTCCAAGAACAAGGGGTGGGGCTCCAAAGGCCTTGATTTTAATTCCGGATGAAACTGTGTACCCAGGAAAAAGGGGTGGCTGGGCAGTTCCCCTATCTCCACCAAATCGCTCTTCGGGTTCATGCCGGAAAACACCATGCCTTTCTGCTCCAGCTTTTCTCTGTACTCGTTGTTGAACTCGTAGCGGTGCCGGTGGCGTTCTGAAACCTCTCTCTTGCCGTATGCGGCAAACGCCTTGGTTCCTTTTTTCAGGCGGCAGCGGTAAGCCCCCAAGCGCATGGTGCCCCCGTATTTCTTTTCTTTGAGGAGGGCTTTCTGCTCTGCCATAACGTCAATGACGGCAGGTCCCTTTCCTCCAAACTCAGCTGAAGTTGCGTTTTTGATACCCGCAACATTCCTGGCAAACTCAACAACCGCCAGCTGCAAACCAAGGCACAAACCCAGAAAAGGAACCTTCTGCTTTCGGCAAAATTCAATTGCCTTTATCTTTCCTTCCATGCCCCTGTTTCCAAATCCCCCCGGGACAATGACGCCGTCAAAACTCTTCAACTCCCGTACCGCCTGAGGGTTCCTCTCGTACTTCTCTGCCGACAGCCACGTGATGTCGGGTTTTCTTCTTTGCGCCCACGAGGCGTGCTTGACGGCCTCAATCACGGAAAGATAGGAGTCCATCAAGATAAAATCGCCCACTTCAAAGTACTTTCCCACAATTCCTATTTGCACTGTCTTTTTCAAGGAACGCACCCGGCGCACCAAAGCCCTCCACGCCCTCATATCCTGCTTTCTGCCTTTCAGCCCAAACTTTTGGAGAATCTTGTCTCCCACCCGTTCTTTTTCAAAGTTCACGGGAATCTCGTAGATAAACGTAACGTCGGGAGCTGAAATAACATATTCGGGGACAATGTTGCAAAACTGGGAAATTTTCTGTTTCCTGGGCTTGTCGGCCGGAAGTTCAGACCTGGCGATAATCATGTCTGGCTGAATGCCCGCGGCGTTCAACGTGCGCACAGCTGTCTGCGTGGGCTTGGTTTTCTGCTCCCCAATGTTGGGGGGAATGGGAAGATAGCTCACCAGCACAAAAAAAACCTGCTCTGGGTTTTGTACCTGCATCATGCGGGCCGCCTCCAGAAACAGCATGTTCTGGTATTCCCCTACTGTGCCCCCAATCTCCGTTAACACAAAGTCGGCTTTGTCTATCCTGCCTGCCTCCTGGATGCGCGAAATCACCTCTTCCGGAATGTGGGGAACTACCTCCACGCACTTTCCCTTATATTCCAGATTGCGCTCCCTATGGATAACCGACTCGTATACCCTCCCCGTGGTCATGTAGTTGACCCGGGAAAAAGACCTTTCCAAAAAGCGCTCGTAGTTCCCCAGGTCCTGGTCGGACTCGGTTCCGTCGTCGGTCACAAAAATCTCTCCGTGCTCCAAAGGATTCATGGTCCCGGCATCAACATTAATGTAAGGGTCAATCTTCACACACGACACCTTGAATCCTTTGCTCTGCAATATTTTTCCCAGAGAGGCCGTAGCCACGCCCTTGCCAACGCCGGACATGACGCCTCCAGCAACAAAGATGTATCGGGTCATTCTTCTGCCTGTTCTTCTGCAATGATTACTCGGATTTCTGCCTCCAGGTTGTGCTCAAAGACAATCTTGACGGGAAACTCCCCCAGCTCTTTTATGGGTTCTTCCAGCTTTATCTGGGACTTCTTGATGTCGTACCCAAGCTCTTTCAAGCGTTCTGCAATCTTCTGGGCGTTGATTCCTTCAAATAGCTGGCCTTCCTCCCCTACCTTGACCGCAATCTGCACCTCCGTGTCGTCTAACTGGGAGGCAATGTCCTGGGATTTGCCTAAACTCTCTTCGGCCGCCTTCTCGTGCAGTTCTTTCTGCATTTCCAGCCACTCCAAGGCCTCCTTGGTTGCGGGTTTTACCAGGCCTTCTGGAATCAGGCGGTTTGCGGCGTGGCCGTCTGCCACTTCTCTTACCTCAAACTTCCTGCCCAGCTTTGGAATATCTTGTAATAGAATGACTTTCATTGCCTATGAATTACCTGCCCGCAATGCCTTAGGCATAGCCGATGCAGGCGGGCGAATGTGTACGAATATACGAAAAACATCTACGCATGGTTTATTCTCTCAAAGATTTTTTATGATTTCAAGGGCCTTGTCAAGCTGGGGGTCTCGTTCCTGGTCAAAGTCCTCGGGGGTCAGCTCCACTCGCACGTCAGGACTCAAACCCACGTTAGTAATGTGGTTTCCGTTGGGAGTTAACCAGTTTGCCACGGTCACCTTTAAGGACGTATCTTCCGAAAGCTCCTCTAACTCCTGCACGGACCCCTTTCCAAAGGACTTTTCCCCCACGAGCAAAACCTCTTTGTGGTCGCGCAAGGCCCCTGCCACAATCTCGGAAGCTGAAGCAGAGCCCTGGTTCAGCAAAATGACCAGGGGCAAAGACCCCAAGCGCCCGTTCCCGTTGGCTTTGTAGGTCTGCTCTTTCTCTTTCTCGCCGAAATCCTCAAGCACCACAACCTGGTCCCGTTCCAAAAACCACCCCGCAACATCTACGGCAACCTCCAGGAAGCCGCCTGGGTTGTTTCTTAGGTCAAGAATGATTCTGTCTGCCGGCGATTGAAGAACCTCGTTTGCGGCTCTTGCAAAATCCCTTCCCGCCTTTTCTGAAAACTGGAAAAGCTGAATATAGGCAACGTTCCCTTCCAGAATATCCCATTCCAGGGAAGGAACTTCAATGACCGCCCTGGCCATTGTAAAATCCCGGGGTTCCAACCAGCCCTCGCGCAAAATGCCCAGGGTTACTTTGGTTCCCCGCGGGCCCCGAATCAGGGAAACCACCTCCTCTAAGGTGAGGTCGCTTGTGAACGTGTCTTCTATGCGCACAATCGCGTCCCCTGCCCTCAAACCCGCCTTCTGCGCTGGGGTCCCCTGCAAAGGAGCTATGACCCGCAGTTCGCGGTTTTGAATGCCAATCTCTATGCCCACCCCCTCAAAGGAGCCGGAAATGTCGTCCCGGAATATCTTGGTTTCTTGAGCATCCATAAAAACAGTGTAGGGGTCTCCCAAACTCTTTACCATGCCGGCCACGGCCCCCTCCACCATGGCCTGGTAGTCCAGGGAGTCCTTGGCAGCGTACTTTTCCTGCAGAATGCGCCAGGCGTCCCAGAACAAAGAAAAGTCCACCAGCTCTGGCTTGCCTTCCTGCAAGTTATACGCCCCTTCGATAGGAACAATCCTGGCTTCAGACCTTCCCGCCTGAAAACCCCAGAAATATGCTCCCAGCACCAACACCCCAACAAAAAAGAGGACTGCGAGTTTTCCTGTGCCTCTTGTCATACGACAATTTTATTCATAAAATTGCGGCTTCTCCCGTGTCGGAAATTATTTAAAACCGAGGATTTTGAAAAGAAGAGGGGTCGGGGGAAACCGTGTGACCGTTTCAGTATATCACCCCTCCTTTCTCTCTGCAACTCTTATTTTGAGAGAAAAGAAAACCCAGGAAGCAGTGTTTGCTTCCTGGGAGTTTGCGGCAAGGCCCAGGCCTTACTTAACGGCGTTTGCAGCCTGGCATGCCAGCTTCTCCACCTCCACCCAGAAATTGGTGATGGAGAGTAATGTCCAACACTAAGAGTAATGTCCAACACTAAGTGTTGGACATCTACACAACACTAAGTGGACATCTACAAGACCCGGTACTTTTCAGGACGGGAGTCCCGAAGGAGGGCAAGAATCATATCGTCTCCCTCCAAAAAAAAAGACGCCAATGGGTATTTCTATCTTTATCACAAGACACCTCCTCTCAAACTTGCGCTCTTTTATATACCACGTTTGTGATACCTTGTCAAATAAAAAGGCTAAATTCCACTATTACCCGGGAGCAGCGCTCCGCGCTAGCTCCCCTCCTTCGAGCGGGTATGTCCCAGGCAGACTGCGCCCGCATCCTCGGAGTCCTCCCGGGCACCGTCTCCCGGGAGATCCAGCGGAACAGCAGAGACGACGGCGTCTACGACGCCGCAGCCGCTCAACGGAAATCCAGGGCACGGAGGCGAAGCTCCAAGAAACAGTCCCTGCTTCTGGAAAACAATCCTGCCCTTGCCCAAGTATGTAATGTCCAACACTAAGTGTCCAACACTACACCATTTCTCAGCTCTGTCACAAAAAACTACCCTCGACGGTAATGTCCAACACTTAGTGTTGGACATCTGTCTCTAGAAAACAATAAAAAGTGCCCCCACTCAGAGTCGAACTGAGATCAGCGGATTAAAAGTCCGTTGCTCTGCCATTGAGCTATGGGGGCTTAAAACCCAACTGCTTGGGTTTTAAGGACCATTTTCTTTACGAGCGATGTTCGCCAGCAGGCGAACAGCGAGGCAAGAAAATGGGCTGGGTCTAATCGCTCCTTCAAAACCCTCGGTTTTGAATAATTTCCGACACGGGAGGATACCCAATCCTCCCGACCCTTCCTGTGGAAATTTTCCTTCAGAAAATTTCAAAACCCAACTGCTTTGCTTTTGTGGGGTTTGTGGGGTTTGCGCGCCCCGAGTCCTCGAGGAGCGAATCCTGCAAATCCCGGGCCTGCTTTGACAAGCTACCGAAGGCAAATCGCTTGACAAAGCAGGTACCTTAAAATAGTACCTCAAATCCCCTCGTTTTTCAATCTCTCAAGCAGTTCTTTTTGCTCTTTGGTGAGTTTCTTGGGGCAAAAAGCAAACTGCTTTGCTTTTTGCGGGCTCACCCGCCCGAGTCTTCGAGGGCGGAATCATGCGAGCCCAGGGCCTGCCCCTGAGGCACGGCGGAACGCCAATCGTGCCGAAGGGCAGGTACATTAATAAATCTTATATCCCTCTCTCTTTTAATTTCTCAAGCAACGCTTGCTGTTCACGGGTCAACTTCTTTGGCGTAATAATCTCAATCTCAACTATCATATTTCCGCGTCCTAAACCAGAGAAATGAGGAATGCCCTTTCCCGCAACCTTCATAACTTTGCCCGACTCGGTGCCTTGAGGAATCTTCAAGAGGATTCTTGTTCCCTCAATGGTGGGAACCTCAACCTCATCTCCCAGAGCTGCCTGGGAAAAGAGGATGGGAACGCTTACGTACAAGTCGTCCCCTTTTCTCTTGAACGTCTGATGGGGCTTCACAAATACGCGAATGTACAGGTCTCCTGCTCTGCCTTTTCTCCTGCCTGCGTCCCCTTTTCCCGCGACCTTGAGAATCTGGTTGCTGTCCACCCCTGGAGGAATCTGCACCTTTATTGCGTCTTCTCTTTGAATCCTTCCCTCTCCCTTGCATACGTTGCAGGGCTTCTCTGGAATCAATCCCTCTCCTTTGCATTCCGGACACAAGCCAACCCTGGTAAAGGAGCCAAAAACGCTTCTTTTGATTTGCTGTACCTGGCCTTGGCCGCGGCAGGAAAAACATTC
Source organism: Candidatus Wildermuthbacteria bacterium RIFCSPHIGHO2_01_FULL_49_22b (assembly GCA_001823165.1). Classification (GTDB taxonomy): domain Bacteria; phylum Patescibacteriota; class Minisyncoccia; order Minisyncoccales; family UBA10102; genus 01-FULL-49-22b. The sequence continues at coordinate 7,058 of MHTT01000029.1, read as the reverse complement.
TTTAACCTTGCTTGCGGGTTCCGCCCCCACTCCCTGACACCTTGCGCAGACGGCAAACTTTACGATGCTGATAATCTCTTCTTTCCCTTTCAGGGCGGCTTCCAGGGGTATGTGCACCTCAACCTCAATGTCTCTCCCCGACTTGGTGTCTCCCGTGGAGCGTCCCCCAAAGAAATCCTCAAAGATTTCTCCAATGTCAAAATCAAAGCCAAAGCCCTCTCCAAACCCGTCTGTCTCATGTTCATGGGGAGCTCCCCATCCCCACTGGAATCCTCCAAATCCTTGGCCCGCTTGCCCTGCACCTGTCGAAGAGTCAAACACCCTGCCGAACTTGTCATATTGCGAGCGCTTGTCTACGTTGGAAAGAACCTGATAGGCCTCGGAAACCTCACGAAAGCGCGCAACATCCCCGCCCTTGTCAGGGTGGTACTTGTGGGCCAATTTCCGATAGGCCTTTTTAATGTCGTCTTCTGTGGCGCTTTTGGTAACGCCTAGGATTTTGTAGTAATCCTTCATACTCTCAACGGTTCAATGGCTAAATTGTTAAATGGTTAAAGGTTTTTAATACGCTGACCATTGAGCCATGCAGCCATTTAACCATTTGCGGGGTCTTTGTACTCTCCTTCCTCGGGTTTTTCTCCTTCGTTATTTTTCTCCTCTGGTCCCCGGTCGGCGTTCTGCTGCTGGTACAGGGAAGCTCCTATCTTTTGAATCGCCTGGGAAAGTTCCTCGGCCGCTCTCTGAATCTTCTCTCTGTCTTCACCATCTTTCACTTTGCGCAAAGCGTCAAGCTTTTCTTCCACACCTTTTTTATCTTCCGCTGACACTTTTTCTCCTGCCTCCCTCATGGCTTTCTCTGCGGTATACAGAAGGGTATCTGCCATGTTGCGCGTCTCCACCAATTCTCTTTTTTTTCTATCTTCCTCTTCATGGGTCTCAGCCGCCTTTCGCATGCGCTCCGCCTCCTCTTTGGAAATGCCCGAAGACCCCTCAATGCGAATGGTCTGGGTTTTTTCGGAGGCCTTGTCTTTTGCGGATACCTGCAGAATGCCGTTGGCGTCAATGTCAAAGGAAACCTCAACCTGGGGGACTCCCCTGGGGGAAGGGGGAATGCCGTCTAGAATGAACCTGCCCAGGGACTTATTGTCTTGAGCCATGGGGCGCTCTCCCTGCACCACGTGCACCTCAACCGAGGTCTGATTGTCAGCTGCCGTGGAGAAGGTTTGGGTCTTTGCGGTGGGTATAGTGGTGTTTTTCGCAATCAGCACGGTGTTCACCCCGCCCAGGGTCTCAATACCCAAAGACAGGGGCGTGACGTCAAGCAAGAGAACATCTTTCACCTCCCCTTGCAGAATCCCTCCCTGCACGGCAGCTCCCAGCGCAACCACCTCGTCTGGGTTAATGCTTCTGTTGGGGTCTTTGCCAAAGAATTTCTTTACCGCTTCTTGCATGGCAGGCATCCTGGTCTGTCCTCCAACTAAAACAACCTCGTCAATGTCTTTGGGAGAAATCTTTGCTTCCTGCAAGGTCTGCTTTACCAATGTGATGGATTTGTCCACGTATTCTTGCACAAGACCCTCAAGCTGCGCCCTGGTCATTTTGTAGTACAGATGCTTGGGGCCTGAAGCGTCAGAGGTAATGAAGGGAAGGTTGATTTCCGTCTCCATCGCAGAAGAAAGCTCCATCTTCGCCTTTTCTGCAGCTTCCTTTAATCGCTGAAGCGCAAGGGGGTCTTTTGAAAGGTTAATACCCTCGTCTTTTTGGTACTGCTCTACTAACCAATTCATGATTTTTTGGTCAAAGTCCTCTCCCCCAAGGTGTGTGTCTCCACCTGTGGCTTTTACCTCAATCGTATCTGAAGAAATCTCCAAAATAGAGATGTCAAAGGTTCCTCCGCCAAAGTCATACACCACAATTCTTTCGTCCTTTTTCTTGTTCAATCCATATGCCAGAGCTGCAGCAGTGGGTTCATTTAATACTCTTTTCACCTCCAACCCTGCTATCTCCCCTGCAACCTTGGTTGCCTTTCTCTGGTTGTCGTCAAAGTAGGCGGGAACGGTAATGATGGCTTCCGTGATTTTTTCCCCCAGCTTTTCTTCGGCATCCTGTTTCAATTTGCGAAGAACCATGGCAGAAATCTCAGCTGGTTTTAACCACTTTTCTCCCATCTTGATTTCCACTCCCCCGTCTTGAGCTTCCCTTATCTCATAGGGAAGAAGTTTCTTGTCTTTTTGCACCATGGGGTCAGAAAACCTCCTTCCAATCAACCTTTTTACCTGAAAAATAGTGTTTTGGGGATTGGTTATCTGCTGGCGCCTGGCTTGCACCCCTATCAGGGTTTCCCCGTTTTTGGCCAATGCCACCACGGAAGGAGTGGTCCTTGCCCCTTCTCTGTTTTCCAGCATCTTTGGCGCTCCTCCCTCCACCACTGCAATTTCAGAGAGAGTCGTGCCCAGATCAATTCCTACAATTTTTGGCATGTGTGTTATGTTGTTGTTTCCGTTATTACCATTACCTTTGCCGGTCGTAACAATGTATTCCTATACATATATCCTTTTTCTTTTACATCTGCCACATATCCTATGGGCATATTCCCTTTCGCAGACCCCACTGCTTCATGCAAGGCAGGGTCAAACTTCTTTCCTTCGGTTTCTATCTCTGTCACCCCATGGCTTTTTAAAATATCTCTCAGTTGTTTTCCAATGTGTAGGAACCCCTGCGCCAACTTGCTGTCTTTTTCTTCCTTCACCTCACGTTCTGCCCGTTCCAGGTTGTCTAGTATGGGAAGGAGGCGGTACAAGAATTCCTGCTCTGCGTATTCCATCCATCCTTTCATGCGGCTTGCCTCCTCTTTTTTGTAGTTCAGGAAGTCCGCCCTTGCCCTCTGCCACCCCGCCAGAAACTCATCTCTTTCTTTTTCCAGTTCCTCAATCCTCTTTTGCGGTTCTTCAGTTTTATCCTGATCCATGGAAAGAATCCAAAAGTTGTATGTTTTTGTCGTAGGCCATGCGCCGGGGCCCCAAGAGAGCGACGGTGAACCGCTCCTTCCCCGGGACCTCGCATACCCTCACCATTATACTGAAATCCTTCACCCGAGAAAAGCGGTTCTCCCTGCCAATGGATACGTGCACCGCGTCGTGTACAGAAAAATCGCTCAGGTTCTTTTCAAAGTCATCCACGAACCTCGTAAAGTCAAGCAGAACCTGGGTATTTTGAAACTCGGGCTGCAAAAACAGTTCTCTCCATCCTTCCTTCCAGACAAAGTCGCCCCAGGCCGCCGCGGCAACCAGGGAAGAAGCAAGGGCCAATTCTCGTGCCGCTTCCCGCAGCATGAACGCAGGGTCCTGCACCGCAAAGCAAAATCTTGCTCCTGCGGTCTCCTCCCGTTTTCCCAGGAACTTGTCCACAAAGAAGCGGTATCCTTTGTCGGTGGGAACTCTGCCAGAAGAGGTATGGGGTTGCGCCAAATACCCTTTTTCAGAAATCAGCACCAACTCATTCCTGATGGTGGCTGGGCTCACCGCAAAGTCATAGGTCTCCTCCAAATACTGGGAGCTCACGGGCTGGGCAAGATTGATGTATTCTGCAACAAGGGACTCTAGAATCTGTTCTTGGCGTTCAGAAAGCATAGACGGATGATACCAGACAAAAAATTAGCAGTCAAGACCTACGACTGCTAATGTTGTGGATAGATTGCTGTCCCAATCTTTTTTCTTTTGATAGAATAAGGAAATGCGAAACATCATCTCGCACAACAGCATCACCTGGGTAGACATTCAGAACCCGGAACCGCAAGACCTAGAATACCTCAAGGAGAACTTCTCCTTTCACCCCGTGGTGATAGAACAAATCATTCCCCCTTCCTGGACAACCAAGGCGGAGCGCTTTGATTCCCATCTGTTTTTGGTTTTGTTCTTTCCTATGTACAGCAAGGAAAGAAAGCAAACGCGGCCCCGGGAATTAGACGTCATCGTAACGGACCGGGTCCTCATCACTTCCCACTACAACAGTATTATCCCTTTAAAAGCCGTGTTTGACGAGTGCAACCTCTACGAACAAAAAAGGGAAGAGTATATGGGAAAGGGGGCGGGATTCCTGCTCTACCGCATTCTCCACAGGACGTGGCAGGACTGCGGCGTCAAGATATCCCGCATTGAGCAGAAACTCACCTTTATTGAAGAATCCATCTTTAAAGGAAGGGAGCGGGCGATGCTCGGGGAAATCGCCTTTGCCAAAGCAGACATCATTAATTTCTGGCGCATTGTGCGGCCCCAAAAGGGGGTATTCACTTCCCTGCGGGACATTTCCCCGGACTTCTTTGGAGAACACCTGACACCGTATTTCTCCCACCTGCGCAACCACTGGGCAAAGGTGATGAGCAACCTTATCATCTCCAAAAAAACCCTGGAATCCTTAGAGCAGACCAACAACGCCCTCCTGACCGAGAAAACCAATGAAATCGTGAAGCTCCTCACTATTTTCGCAGTCATTGTCTTTCCCCTAACCTTGCTGGCTGCAATCTTTGGCATGAACACAAAGTACCTGCCCCTGGTCGGACTGCCCGGGGACTTTTGGATTGTGACCGGACTCATGCTCGCAGGCACCTTTTTCATGATTATCCTGTTCAAGAAGAAAAAGTGGCTCTAGTCCAGATACTTAAGATAGGCCTGGTCGCCAAAACGCACGTCAATATATTCTAATTCTTCCCGCCTTTCAGGAGGGATTTTTTGCCGCAGGACCAGCTCAAGCTTTGTCTCCTGCCATTCCATGCTTTCTGCAAGGTCCAGCAGAATCTTCCATCCTTCTGCGGTTCTTGCCTCTACCTGCCCCTGCGAGCCAATCTCAAAAGCGCTCACGGAAAAGCCGGCGGGTTCCCCTGCCTTCTCAAACTTTTCCTGAAACCCCAAAAGCAGAGAAAGCAAAGAAGGGTCCAGGAGTTCCTCTCCCAGGGCGGCTGTCCCCCAAGAGGAGAACACAGCAAAGAAAGCGTCCTGCTCGGCCTCTGCGAAGGGAATACCTGCCCGGTCCACGGCAAAGCATGGGGAATCCTCGCCTGCCTGCGCGCGCGCACACCAGGTTCCAACCTGTTGGCGCTCTACAACCTCCACCACCAAGGCATGGGGCAGGGAACGCCGCAGAGAAACCAAAGAAAACGCGGGAAACCTTTCCCGCAGCTCTGCTTGCAGCTTCGGAAGGTTTGCCAACAGAATGCTGTTTTGCGGGACGCCAAAAAAGTCCCGCCAAAAGCTCTCTTTCACGACAGCTGCAATGCGCTCTTTTGCAACCTCGTTTGTTCCCTGCACTTTTACTTCGCGAATCTCCAGCCAGGAAGAAAACATGACAGCCCAAAAAAGAAAGGTTAAAAGGAAAAGAAGTCCCGCCGCATACCAGAACAGGCGCCTTTTCAGAAAGGACGCCCGCTTCTTTTTTCTTTTGAAACGCAGGAGCTTTCTCATCAAAGATGTCTTGTTATTCTCCTGGCAGCTTCAAAGAAGGCAACGGGCCAGTACTTCCAGCTCAGAGGATAGTCCTGCGTCTTTATATACTCTTTCGCCTCTCCTCCAAATCCCTGTTTGAACAGCGTTGGTCCTGCCCAAGGATGCTTGGGCAGGGTTTTAGGATCAGCGTACCCCCAGAAGTCATACAGCAAGCATCCCCTTCTTTTCGCCTCCCGTATGGCTTCCCATTGTAAAAGATAGGGAATGGAGAACTTTGAGAACTGAGGCAAAGAAGCTGCGTGGTGATAAAAACCAATGCCAGACCAGAATACCACAAAGGCGGCGGCGGCAATCTCTCCTTTGTACTTTCCAAAAAAGAGACGAGCCCCGTCATCTTTCAAAAACACCTGAAACTCATTTTCCAAATATTCTCTAGAAAAAGGAACAAAGGCTTGGCGCCTTGAAACCTTTTCATGCATGGCGCTGAAGGTCGCAACATCGACGACGCTGGCAGATTGTTCCACCGCAATGTCTTTGTTATCCAGCGCCTTGCGCACGAGATACCGCGTGGTCTTTCTCATGCCGGAAAAAAGCTGCTCTTCTAAAGGAACGATATCCAGCTTCCACGATGCTTCAGGATGCGTCTGCATGGGCGCTGCCCGGAACCCTAGTTGTTTGAAGAGCATATTGTTTTCCTCGCTTCTTTCCCAGATAGGATTAATCCGGATGAACGCGGCTCCCTCGGTTTTTCCAAGACGAACAAGTTGCTGAAGGAGTGTTTTGATAATTTGGAATTTGAATTTGGAATTTTGCACTACGGGCCCATGAGGAACCAAGAAAAAGGTTCCCCTTTTTGCGGCAACCTTAACCACTAGGGCCACCGCCGCCAAAGATTCTCCTTCATAGAGCCCAAAGCGCCATATCTTTCCGCGCATTACCTGCTGGAACTCGCCCCACTGCCAAGAGTGCAGAAAAGTTTTCTCTGTGCACTCTGTCAAAAACCCTTCCCATTCTTCTTTATTTGTAATCTCCCGCATGCGTAGAATCATATAAATCTAACGGCCGTTAAAATCATAAGCTCTCTCTTTGTTCCCCTAAGGGGTTATAATTTCATCAATGAGAAATATTCTCACGTAGTCATCAATCTCATATCCCCTCACCAAGGTTTCTGTCTTCTCAAGAACGTCATACGGAGAAATCCATACGCTCCCCTGAAGCTTCTCATAACCTAGCTGGTATAACATCTGCCGAAGTATATCTCGCAGTATTCTTTTCTTTTCCGGAATGTCAAAAATAATCATAATCCACTTGCCGTCGCGTCGTTTTCTTTTGCCGGCTAATCTGCACCTTGCTCTCAAAACCTTTTGGGCGCCTCTGGGAGTTAAAAGCACGCCTTGTTCACCCTGAAAATGCGCAATTTTAATGTATCCCTTCTTCCGTAAATGATAAATAAGATTAGTAAATTGTTTTCGTTCGCGCTTTCTTGCATACGCCTTTCGGAATCTATACATTTCAGGGTACACTGCTTCTCTCATGGTCCGAGGCGCAAAGAAATCGTAGCTTTTATCAAAAGCTTGGTACCAATCAAAAACCTTCAAAAGAAACTCATCGGTAAGAGGT
>MHTT01000028.1 GCA_001823165.1 Candidatus Wildermuthbacteria bacterium RIFCSPHIGHO2_01_FULL_49_22b | reverse complement strand
CTCGGAGCAAAGAAGAACTTTCAGACGAGGAGATTCAAAGCGTTGTTGCGACGGAGGCAAAAAAGCGCAGGGAGGCGATAGAAGCTTTCTTAAAAGGAGGAAGACCGGAGTTAGCTGAAAAAGAAAAGCAAGAGTTAGACGTTCTTCTCTTGTATCTCCCCGAACAGCTTTCGGGAGAAGAAATCAGAAAGCTTGTCAAAGAAGCAATTGCAAAGACAAAGGCGGGCTCTTTCAAAGACATGGGAAAGATCATGGGCGTACTTGCCCCCCAAGTTAAAGGGAAAGCCGATGGCGCCCTGGTGGCAAGTATCGTGAAAGAGATTCTTTCTTCGTAATTTACTTATTCGTTGACAGTTGATGGGAAAAGAATAGGATAGAGATATGAAGAAGATCAAGGCCACAACCTATCAATTTTCCGTAGTCATTGAGAAAGACAAGGACGGCTTTTTTATTGCAGACTGCCCCGAATTGCAAGGATGTCATACACAAGGACGAACACTCGAGCAAGCAATCTCAAATATTCGAGACGCCATTAAACTTCATCTTAAAGTTCTTAAGGCAGAGAAACAAGAGATTCCCAAGATGAAGCCCGTAAGCCTTACCTCGCTTGAAGTATCGGTGTAATGCCGAAACTTTCATAAATAAAAGCGCGCGATGTCGTGCGAGTAGCAGAAAAACTTGGCTTTATTTTTCGCGGCCAAAGCGGAAGTCATGCAATATACGTACATCCAGATGGGCGAAAAACAACTATTTCAATTCATCCTGCAGAGACCATTGGCATTGGTCTTCTTACGAAAATAATCAAAAAAGACCCCCAGCTTGCTACAGGAGAGTTTATAAAATTATTGCGATAGAATTCTTTCGTAAACAAGCATTGTGAAAGAACTGCTTTCTTCCTAATGTCCATGGAAGAGCCGCGATTTTTTAACAAGGGAGCATGGAAAGGTGTTGTCATTGCTGTTATCGCAGTGGCGGCAAGCCAATTTGTGCTTGCCTGGCAGTACTACCGCTTGGAAGAAAAGCGCCTCCCTGTAATTGAGCAGCAGCTGGCAGAACAGCGCCAGGAGATGGAGCGGCAGGCCGCAAAGGAGGCCGTTGTTTTGTTTCTGGATGCTTGGAAAGAGGGAGATGCTGTGCTTGCTCAGCGGTACCTCACCGAGAATGCAGTATTGCAGGAACAGGGAGGGATGTTTTCTTTGCAGCAAGGGTTTTCTGACTATGCCATAGTGAAGATAGAGAAGTTGGAAAAGGGAGGTTTCCGGGCGCAGGTGGAAAAGCAGACAGAACAGGGATTGCCAAAGCAGGTGGAGGTTCTTTTGGTGCGCAAAATCCTTGATGCATACTATGTAGATTCTGTGGAGATAGCAGGTTGATAGAGAAGATAGAATAAAACAGTGCAATGATAGAAGTCCAAAACCTCACCAAGACAAAGATCAACAAAACAGAACTCAGAAAGATTGCAGAAAGGGTGTTGAGAAAGGAAAAGGGAAAAGGTAAAGATCTTTCCCTTGTCCTGGTGGGTCCTCAAAGAATGAGAAAGCTCAGCAAGATATACCGAGGAAAGGATGTTCTTGCCAACGTTCTTTCTTTTCAGGGAGAAGGGTTCTTGCTGGGGGAAGTTGTCTTGTGTCCTTCTGTCATTCGCAAAGATGCGCTAGAATACAAGATACCCTTTCAAGGGGCTCTTTGCTGGATGCTGGTGCACGGCCTTCTGCATCTGCTGGGGTACTCGCACGAAACCTTAAAACAAGAAACTATCATGACCAAAAAAGAACAGCAATATCTTTCTACGGCTTCATGAAACAGCGAGTCCTGGCAGGCCTAGACGTAGGGACGAAGACCTTGAAGCTCGCGGTGGGAAAGATTGCGGAAGATGGGATGTTAGAGATTTTGGGTGTGGCGCAAGAGCCCAGCTTTGGGTTGAGAAAAGGCGTGGTGGTAAGGCCGGAAGAAACGGCAAAGCATATTGCAGCCCTGGTGCGCCGAATAGAGCAGATCGCCTCCTGTCAGATTGAAGAAGTGGAGGTTTCTCTTGGAGGAAGCCGGCTTTTTTGCGTTCCTTCCCACGGTTTGGTTGCGGTGTCGCGGGCCGACTCCAGCATTTCAAAAGAAGATGTGGACCGGGTGCTGCAGGCGGCCCAGACCTTTTCTCTGTCCCAGAACCAGGAGATCCTGGACGTGTACCCGCACCAATATGTGGTGGACGGTCAGGAAGGAGTCAAAGAGCCCATTGGCATGAAAGCGGTGCGCCTGGAGGCCGATGTCGTTGCGGTATGCATTTTTTCTCCCGATTTGAGAAACCTGACCGACGCAGTGCTGGAAGCGGGCCTTGAGATTGGCGACGTGGTGCCCAGCCCTTTGGCAGCGGCTGCTGCCGTGTTGAGCCCGCAGGAAAAAGAGATGGGAGTGGCCGTGGCGGAGTTGGGGGCCGGAACCACATCCCTGGCAGTGTTTGAAGAAGGGGACCTAAAACACCTTGCGGTTCTTCCCGTGGGAGCAGAAAACATTACCCATGATATTGCCATTGGCCTAAGGGTTGAACACGACTTAGCAGAGCGCATCAAGACCGAGTTTGGAACCTGCACTGCATCAAAAGGCAAGAGAATGGAAAGAATTGAGCTTGCAGGAGGGGAGACCTTTTCCTTTTCTTCAAAGTTTGTCACGCATATCATTGAGGAAAGGGTGAAAGAAATTCTGCAGCTGCTCAACAAAGAGTTAAAGACCCTGGGAAAACAGGGGCAGTTGCCGGGAGGCATGGTGTTGTGCGGGGGCGGGGCAAAGTTGCCAAAAATAGCTGAATTTGCCAAAAAGGAGGTAAATCTTCCCGTAAGAATGGGTAGCCCCCGCGGTTTGAGCGCGGTGGAGCAAGACCCCGCCATGCTTACGGCTTTTGGCCTGCTTGTGAGAGCGGCAGAAGAGGAGGAACGGGGGAAAGAGACGCGAAGCCCGGCCTGGGTGGCTGGATTACTCAAGAAATTGTTCAAATCCTTTATTCCATGAATTCCAAAACAGTCATTAAGGTATTTGGCATCGGGGGAGCTGGCAACAATGCGGTGGACCGAATGGTGCAAGCCAAGATTCGCGGAGTTGACCTCATTGCCGTGAACACGGATGCCCAGGATTTGAAAAAGGTAAGGGCGCACCAGAAGATTCGCATCGGCAGGGAAAGCACCAAGGGCTTGGGTGCTGGCATGAACCCGGAATTGGGCAAGAAAGCGGCCCTGGAAAGCAGAGAAGAGCTGCTCCAGGCGCTGCAGGGAGCCGACATGGTGTTTCTGGCAGCCGGCTTGGGAGGGGGAACGGGCGGAGGAGCCATAGTGCCAATAGCCGAAATGGCAAAGGCGCAAAAGATACTGAGCGTTGCCGTGGTGACCAAGCCCTTTTCCTTTGAGGGTTCCTGGAGAAACAAGCTGGCTCAAAAAGCCATGCTGGAGCTGCAGGGCAAGGTGGATACCCTTCTTGTCATTGAAAACGACCAGATTCTTGAGCTCATAGAGCCCGGAACCACTGTGCTGTCCGCGTTTTGGTCAGCCGACGAGATTCTGCGCCAGGCCGTGCAGGGCATCTCAGACCTTATCGTGATTCCGGGCATCATCAACGTGGACTTTGCGGACGTGAGAAGCATCATGTCCTCGGCCGGACAAGCGGTTTTCGGCATGGGCAGGGCCAAGGGCGAACAGCGCATTGAGCAGGCGCTGGAAGCCGCCCTCCACTCTCCCTTGCTGAATATGTCCATTCAGGGAGCGAACGGAGTGCTCTTTAATATTGCGGGAGGAGACACCTTGACCTTGGCGGAGGTGAACGAGGCAGCCCAGAAAATACGGGAGAAGCTTGCTCCCGAGGCAACCATTATCTTCGGAACCGTGTACGACAAAGGCCTGAAGGCGGGCGAGGTGAAGATTACCCTCATTGCCACGGGTTTTAAAAAGGGAATATTTTCCTGATGCTTCTTTCCGAACATGTGTTTGGAGCTGTTCTGGCGTTTGGAGCCGGAATTTTTTTCTCCTCTTTTTTCTCCTCTTCTCCGTTGCTGATTCTTGCTTTGCTTGTTTTAGGTCTTTTGTTGCTCAGCGTGTTCTGGCAGAGAAGGAAAGTTGCCTCTGCAGGAATGCTGGTGCTGGTTGCGGCCCTCGGCATGGGCCACTATGCCTATTCAGCCGACCTCGGGCATGTTCTTGCCGAGCCCCAGCAGGTTTCCTTTCAGGGAAGGGTGGTAGCTCCCCTTGAGCAAGATGAGCAAGGAACGAGAATTACGGTGCAGGCAGATGGCCTCGCAGGCAGGATTCTTGTTTTTGCCCCTCTCTTTGAGGAAGTGAGGGAAGGTGATACGCTTTCCCTAGTAGGAAAGATTCAGTCCCCGAGCGCGTTTGAGGATTTTGACTATCCCCTGTACCTGGCAAAAGAGGGGGTGTATTGGATTATGTTCTCCCCAAGAATAGAAGTGTCAGAGCAAGGGAAGGAACCCTTCCTTTCAGGATTCCGCAAAACGCTGCAGGAAAAGCTTGACGCCCTGTTTTCGCCGCCTGAATCCTCTCTGCTTTCCGCCATGCTGCTGGGCAACAAGGCGGGCTTGCCAGAAGAGCTGAAAGAAGACCTCAACGCCACAGGCACAAGGCACATCACCGCAGTTTCCGGCATGCACGTTGCCATACTTTCCGGCATGGCGTTTGCCTTCCTGCTTAGTCTCGGACTGGCAAAAAAGAAGAGTTCTCTGCTGGTTCTCGCGTTTCTGGCTTTTTTTGTTGCGCTCACAGGATTTCAGGCCTCAGCCGTGAGGGCAGGGATTATGGGAAGCTCCCTGCTGGCTGCTGGCCTGCTGGGAAGGAGGAACGCCGCCTTGAGGGCCCTGGTGTTTGCCGGAGGGGGCATGCTGCTTTTCAATCCTTTGCTGCTGGCCCACGACATTGGATTCCAACTTTCCTTTCTTGCGGTTCTGGGCATCCTTTTATTTTTTCCTTTGTTTCAGCACGTTTTCCGGAACTTTCCCAATCCCTTTGGCCTGCGGGATGTTGCCGGGATGAGCGTTGCGGCGCAGGCCTTTACGCTTCCCTTGGTGTTTCATCATTTTGGAATTCTGTCTTTTGTTTCGCTGGTCGCAAACCTGCTCATTGTGCCGCTGCTTCCTCTTGTGCTCCTGGGAGGAGTTCTTTTGCTTGCGGCAGCCCTTCTTTTTCCTCTTGCGGTAGCGCCGCTTGCTTTTTTGGAAGGATTGCTACTTTCCTACTTTTCTTTTGTTATAGGAACGCTTTCTGAACTTCCCTTTGCGACAAGCGAAGTTGCGGGCTTTTCATTGTGGAGCGTGCTGCCCTTTCTTGTTGCAGCTTCCTTGTTTGCCTGGCACTTTCAGCGTTCGCGAAAGTTTCAGTTTCGGGAAGAAACAATGCTATTATGGAAATGATATGAAAAAAGCGTGCCCCGTTAGAAGTCCTGCGGAGAAAAATTTGAGAAAATTTTTCTCTTGTACGGCAAATGGCGTATATGTCAATCAAAAGTATGAGGAACCAAAAACGCTTGAGTACAAAAAGACGGACTTCTAACGGGGCGTGGGTTGTTGCCGTGGACATGGGATACGGGCACCAGCGGGCCGCGTTTGCCCTGCGCGGCCTTGCCGTGCAGGGAAAGATAATCGCGGCAAACGAGTATGCCGGCATGCCGGACTTGGACCGTATCATCTGGCAGGAAACAAGAAGCGTGTACGAGTTCATCTCGCGATTCAAGAAAATCCCTGTTCTGGGAGATCTGGCGTTTTCCCTTATGGACAAGGTGCAGGAAATCAAGCCCTTTTATCCAAAGGAACGCCCCCTGGAGCCCGCGGGCCTTCAGTTGAGAGCCATATACGGGTTAATGGAAAAGAGGCACTGGGGGCGCCACCTCATAGAAAAGCTGGATGAGCGGCCCCTGCCTTTTGTGGCAACCTTTCCGGCCCTGGCTTTCATGGCAGAACATTGGGGGTACCAAGGTCGCATCTATCTTGTGGTGACCGACAGCGACGCAGCCCGCGCCTGGGTTCCCCTGTTTCCGCAAAAGACCAAGATTCGCTATTGTGCCCCCAGTCAGCTGGTTGCAGAGCGTCTGGCGCAGTATGGAGTGCCAAAGGAAAATATTTTCCTGACCGGGTTTCCCCTGCCAGAAGAGTTCACAAGCGGGGAAGGGTTTCTCCAAACCAAAAAGGCCCTGGCGCGGCGCCTCATACGCTTGGACCCCCAAAGAAAGTATCTTACCAGGTATGCTGACGTGGTTCGCTCGTACCTGGGGAAAGTGCCGACCGAACCGGACGGAGCCCCGGTCCTCACCTTTGCCGTGGGAGGAGCGGGAGCTCAGCAGGCCCTGGGCGAGCAGATGATTCGCTCTCTGGCCCCCCTGCTGAAGGAGGGGAAGCTGCGTCTCTGCATGGTTGCCTCCACCCATGAGGACGCGGCCCTCAAGTTCAGGAGGGCCGCAAAGGCAGAGGGGTTGTCCGCAAAAGAAGTTGAAGTGGTATCGTGCAAGAGCAAAGAAGAGTACTTTGCGCACTTCACAAAGGTGCTGGGAACCGCCGACATTCTCTGGACCAAGCCGTCTGAACTTTCTTTTTACGCGTCCCTCGGCATTCCCCTGCTCCTTGCCCCTTCCATTGGGTCCCAAGAGGTGCAGAACCGAAAGTGGCTGCTGCGCATAGGGGCCGCCGTAGACCAGCTAAAGGTTGAGTATGCTGGAGAGTGGCTCCCGGATTTTCTTAAGCAGGGATTGTTTGCGGAGGCGGCCATGCAGGGGTTCGTTGAGATGGAGAGAAACGGCACAGCAAACATTATAAGCAGGGTAAGCGCTTCCTGACATGCTTTGGCTAGGGGTCGCCGTCATTTCCTACTTCTTGTTTGCCGCCGTCTCCATTCTGGACAACTTTCTCGTGGACACGGCAAAGCTAAAGCCCCGCGCATTCGCTTTTTTTGTGGGAGTTCTTGGCACGCTGCTCGTGCTTTTGGTTCCCGTGCTGGGCTTTTTTCCGCACAACGCCGATTCCCTTTTGTTTGCCGTTCTTTCTGGGATGTCCTTTATTCTCGCCCTGTCTTTTCTGTACGAGGCCCTGCGCCTGTTTGAGCCCTCGCGCGTCATTCCGGCCATCGGAGGATTTACCCCCTTGTTCTCCCTTGTTTTCACCGTTCTCTTCCTTGGAACTTTTAGCGTCTTTTCTTTGCCCCGGCTTCTTTCCCTGCTGCTGCTGGCGGGAGGGAGCGTTCTTATCAGTTGGGAGAAAAAGAAAGGAGCAATCTTCCAGAGCATGTGGCTTTTGGTGCTCGTAGCCCTGTTTTTTGCATTCTCTTTTGTGAGCATAGGATACGTGTTTGAGCGGGAATCCTTTTGGATAGGACTTTTGTGGGGGCGCCTGGGAGGTGGAATCATGGCAGCCCTCTTTTTCTTGTTTAGCAGGGAGGTTCGAGAGGCGGTGTCCCAGCTGGCAAGGGGAGCTGCGCGACCGGTTTGGAAACGGCGCACCACGGCCCTTGTCTTTCTTTTGAATCAAGGGACCGGTGTGGCAGCAGGGCTGCTGCAGCAGTTCGCAATCTTTCTTGCGCCTCTTTCTTTGGTCGCCTTTGTCGCGGCCCTCCAGGGAGTCCAATACGTGCTTTTGTTCCTGCTTGCGATTTTTCTTTCCTATGCTTTCCCCCGCGTTCTCAAGGAAAAGGTTTCCCCCAAGATTCTTTTTCAAAAGGCAGGGGCAATTGCCTTGATTGCCCTGGGGCTTCTGGTACTCGCGCTTTCCTGACAGGGCCCAAAAGAATCGCCAAGAAGGCGGATTTTTGATAAGGTGTGATAATGAAAATTATTCTTTTCATTCTTGCGTCTTTTGTTGTCATTTTTCTGTTTCTGTTTGTGGGGGGGGCAAAAGAAGCAAAAAATATTACCTGGGGAGCGAACTTTTCTATAAAGCAGGCAGGAGAGCTTGGCTTGGACTGGAAAGAAACCTATCTTGCCTTGCTGGAAGACCTTAAGACAAAGAACCTGAGGGTGGCGGTCCACTGGGACGCGCTGGAGCAAGAGAACCAGACATTTTCTTTTGAGGACTTGGATTGGCTCATGGACAGGGCAAAAGAGCACGGGGCAGAGGTGATGCTGACAGTGGGCATGAAGACCCCCCGGTGGCCTGAATGCCATATCCCAGAGTGGGCAGCAGAACTCTCGTACCAAGAGCTGCAAAAAGAGATTTTAGAGATGCTGGAGGCGGTGGTATTGAGGTACAAAGAACACCCGGCCCTTGCCGCCTGGCAGGTAGAGAACGAACCCCTGTTCCCCTTTGGAAAATGCCCCTGGAGGGACTTCTCGTTCTTGCAAAAGGAGGTGGAGCTGGTACAATCCTTGGATTCGGGACACGACGTGCTTGTCTCAGACGCAGGGGAGCTGTCTTTGTGGTTTAATGCCGCGCGCCTGGGAGACACGGTGGCCGTTACCCTGTACCGGAAAGTATGGTTCGGGGAGTTTCAAACGCACCTCTCTTTTCCTTTTCCCCCTCTATTCTACGCAAGAAAGGCATGGCTGGTAGAAAAGCTCTTTGGCAAGGAAGTGATAGTGGGAGAGCTGCAGGCAGAGCCCTGGGTCCCGGGGAAACTGAAGGACTCCTCCCTTGCGGACCAGGGGAAGACCATGACTTTCGCTGACTTTCAAAATAACATTGCCTTTGCCAAGGCAACAGGACTGGATACCTTTTACCTGTGGGGAGCAGAATGGTGGTATTTCATGAAGGAAGTGCGCGATAATGATAGTTTTTGGAAAGAAGCAAAAAGCATATTTGACGGTTCCAAGAAATAGAGCAAGATGAGTATGATAAGCGTTATTATTCCAACTCTCAACGAAGAGGACTATCTTCCCGTGCTGCTTCGCTCGGTCAAGAAGCAGGGGCTCAAAGACCTTGAAATTATTGTTGCGGACGCGGGTTCCCGGGACCGCACGGTTGAAATCGCGCGTTCATTCGGATGCAGGGTGACAAAAGGTGGAATGCCGGGAAAGGGGCGCAACGAGGGGGCAAAGATTGCAAAAGGAGACATTTTTGTGTTCCTGGATGCCGACGCCAACATCCCCCCAAACTTTTTTAAAAGGTTTTTCAAGGAGTTTGAGCGGCGCCGCCTGGACGTGGCAGGATGCCTTATGAAAATACCCAACAAAAAGCGCATCTACCGCGTCTTTGAGAAGCTCTACCAGCTGTATTTCAAAAGCACCGAGAAGTTTTACCCACACGCAACCAACTGCATTGTGGTGCGGCGATGGCTCCATGAGGAAGTTGGGGGCTTTGACGAGAGTATAAAACTTGGCGAGGATTTCAAATACATTCAGGCCTCGTCAAAGAAAGGAAAGTTTGGGTTTTTAACCAATGTTTGGTTCTATATCTCTCCACGGAGAGCGGAAGAAGACATGGCAAGGATTATTACCCAGTATTTTTTATCGGAGGTCTACATGACCCTTATCGGCCCAATCCGTTCTGACATCTTTAAGTATCGCTTTGAGCATCCTCCCAAGGGACGGAAAGAGAAAGGGAAATCATGAGAAAGAAACTCATCTATTTGGACTGTGCCTCGACCACCCCGCTTGACCCGAGCGTGCGAAAGGCCATGCTGCCTTTCTTGGGGCGAGAGTTCGGTAATCCTTCTTCGGTTTATTCCTTGGGGCAAACAGCAAGGGCGGCCGTGGAGAAGGCAAGAGAGCAGGTTGCCGGCTTCCTTTCTTGTTCCGCAAACGAGGTGGTGTTTACTTCGGGGGCCACAGAAGCAAACAACCTCGCGATTCAGGGTTGTGTGAAACCAGGTTTCACACATTCTTCTGTTCCGCACGTTATCACATCTGCCATAGAGCATGAGTCGGTATTAGCTCCTATCCAAGAGCTTGAGAAACGAGGAGAAATCAAGGCAACATATATTTCTGTTGGCAAGAAGGGCATCCTGGACCCGGTTGATGTGGAGAAGGCAGTCAAGGAAAATACGGTTTTAGTATCCATTCAGTATGCAAACAGTGAAATCGGGACAATCCAGCCGATTGCCGAGATCGGCAATCGGCTGAAGTCAAAAGTTAAAAGTCAAAAGTCAAAAGTTATCTTCCACACGGACGCCGTGCAGGCGGCGAACTATATAGACTGCAATGTGGGCAAGCTCGGCGTTGACCTGCTTACTTTGAGTTCTCACAAGGTGTATGGGCCAAAGGGGGCTGGCGTTTTGTATGTCAGGAGCGGAGTTCTTCTTCAGCCGCTCCTGCGGGGAGGAGGGCAAGAAAGGGGCATGAGGCCCGGCACGGAAAACGCGGCCTGCATCGTGGGCATGGGAGAAGCCATTGGAGAAATCCGAAATCCGAAATCAGAAATCCGAAATATTATGATACGGCAGTTGCGGGATAAGCTTATCAAAGATGTTCTCAAGAGAGTTTCCGGTGCAAAGCTCACGGGCTCTCTGGAACATCGGCTTGCCAACAACGCGCACTTTCTTTTTGAAGGGATTGAGGGCAAAGACATTGTCTTTTTGCTGGATGAGAAAGGCATTGCGGTTTCCACCGGGTCTGCGTGCTCGGAGCTGACCCAAGAGGTCTCGCACGTGCTCTTGGCAATGGGCTACACCAAAAAAGAGGCAGCAGGCGCCCTGCGCATAACCCTGGGAAAGCATGCCAAAAAAGAAGACATAGAGAAAACCGTGAAAGCGCTGGAAAAAGCGGTTGAACAGCTTGCCCCAAAGAAGTAAAATAGAAAGTGCTGTATGGAAATCTATGGACCCCCGGCGTCTCCTGGGCTAGGTGGAGAGCAAAGAGAAAGAAAGCCCTTGAGGCGCGGCAAGAATCTTTTCCAGAAACTTGCGCGAAGGATTGGTGCGCAAGAGCTTGCTTTGCTGTTGGTACTGGTGATTGTGGTGTCTGCGGTATTCGGATTTGTTTCAGGAGCAGTGATTGGAGGAGCTTTATGGCAGCGAGCCGCCTCTTTGCTGGAACAGGCGGGCCTTCAGGTTCCGGAACGCATCGTGTCAGAGCGCGTCGTGGAAAAAGAATATACTCCCCAGACCACGCAGGAACAGAAGATCATTGATGCGGTAAAAAGCGTTTCCCCTGCCGTGGTGAGCATTGTGATTACCAAAGATGTTCCGGTGCTGGAACAATTCCAGGCCGGCCCCTTTTCCTTTGAAATCCGGCAGGGAGGCACGGAAAAACAGGAGGTCGGGGGAGGTTCGGGATTCATTGTCTCTTTAGACGGCATGGTTATAACCAACAAGCACGTGGTTCTAGACGAGACAGCGGACTACACGGTTTTTACCACAAGCGGCGCTTCCTTTCCCGCCCGCGTTCTGGCAAAAGACCCCGTGCAGGACCTGGCAATCTTGAAAATTGACCAGGAGAGCGTGATAGACCAAGGAGGCGACTTCACAGCCAAGCCCTTTCCTTTTGCGGAGCTGGGCGATTCAGACGCCCTGCAGATTGGGCAGACCGTTATTGCTATTGGCAACGCGTTAGGTGAGTTTCGCAACACGGTTTCCGTTGGGGTCATTTCCGGGCTCGGGCGCACCATCACAGCTTCCGGAGGAAACTTTGTGGAAACCATAGCAGACGTTATCCAGACGGACGCCGCCATTAACAAGGGAAACTCGGGGGGGCCGCTGCTGAACCTTGCGGGGGAGGTTGTGGGGATTAATACCGCGACCGTGCTGGACGCTCAGAACATCGGCTTTGCCATTCCTGCAGACAAGGCGAAACGCGGCCTTGAACAGGTGAAATCGCTGGGCAAGATTGTGTATCCGTTCTTGGGCATTGAGTATCGCCTGGTGAACAAAACAGTTCAGCAAGAACAGAATTTGCCGGTGGATTACGGAGTTCTGGTGCGGGATGTGGTTGCGGAATCTTCAGCTGCAAAAGCAGGAGTTCTTGCAGGCGACATTATCCTGGAGTTTAACGGGGAGCGCATTTCGCAAGAGAATTCCCTGGCCGATATCATCCAGAAGTACGACCCCGGGGACGCCGTGGTGCTCAAAGTGTTGAGAAACAAGCAAGAAAAGATTCTCAACGCAACCCTCGGGGAGCGGAGCGAATAAAGGGCTTGCCTGCCGCCTCTTTTCGTGGTATAGAGAACACATCTATGAATCCAGGCAACTTTACTCACAAGGCGCAAGAAGCCCTGTTTCAGGCGCAAAATCTTGCCCAGGAACGGGGCCAGCAGCAGGTGGATGCCCTGCATTTGCTGCACTCCTTGCTTTCCCAGGAAGAAAGCGTGGTGTTAACACTGCTGCAAAAGATTGGAGCAGATGCCGAGGGCCTGAAGCGCAAGGCAGAAGTTGCTTTAGAGCGCCTTCCCGTGGTGAGCGCCGCGAACCCATTGGGCCAGTTCTACCTGACGCAGGATTTAGCCAAGGTGTTAGAGCGCGCCCGGCAAGAGGCCTCAAAAATGGGGGACGAGTATGTTTCCGTGGAACACCTGTTTCTGGCGTTGCTGGATACGGATTCCAAGGCCAAAGAAACCCTGGAACGGACCAGCTTTATCAGGTCCGATGCTGCCGGGGGAGCTGGTGAGGTTGAGTTCGGGCGCCTGGATTACGAGACCGCCCTGAAGATTTTAGCCCAGATTCGGGGAGGCGTGAGAATTACAGACCCCAGCCCGGAATCCAAATACCAGGTGGTGGAAAAATACGCCAGGAACTTGACGCGCCTGGCCCACCAAGGCAAGCTTGATCCCGTCATCGGCAGGGAGCAGGAAATCAGAAGGTTAATGCAGGTTCTTTCGCGGCGCACCAAGAACAACCCGGTGTTCATTGGGGAAGCGGGCGTGGGCAAGACCGCGGTGGTGGAAGGACTGGCGCAAAAGATTGTGAAAGGAGACATTCCGGAATCCCTCAAAGAAAAGGAAATCATAGCCCTGGACATTGGGGCTTTGGTTGCAGGAACCAAGTACCGGGGAGAGTTTGAAGACCGCATTAAAGCCCTGTTAAAGGAGATTGAAAGGGCGGCCGGCAAGTATTTGCTTTTCATTGATGAGCTGCATACCTTGGTGGGCGCTGGGGCCGCTGAAGGCGCCATTGACGCTTCCAACCTGTTAAAGCCGTCCTTGGCGCGCGGGGAACTTCGGGCAATTGGAGCTACCACACTCAAGGAATACCAGAGATATATTGAGAAAGACCCTGCTTTGGAAAGAAGGTTCCAGCCCATATTCGTGGCAGAACCCACCATTGAGGATACGGTTTCCATTCTTAGGGGCATCAAGGAAAAGTATGAACTGCACCACGGAGTTAAGATAAAGGACTCGGCTCTGGTTGCCGCGGCCAACCTGGCGGCCCGCTACATTTCAGACCGGTTTCTTCCCGACAAGGCCGTGGACTTAATGGACGAGGCCATGAGTTCTTTGCGTTTGGAAATGGAGTCAGAGCCATCAGAGCTTGATTCTCTGAAGCGCCACATTCAAAAACTTGAAATTGAGCAGCAGGCATTAAAAGCAGAAGAGGAGGAAGAGAAAAAAATAAAGGCCAATGCCAGGATCCTAGCTGACCTTACCGAAAAGGCAAAGGCGATTGAGTTAAAGTGGAGGTCTGAAAAGGAAGTGATTGACGCGATAAAGGAGATTAAAAAGGAGCTGGAAACGGCAAAGTTCCAGGTGGAACGGGAACAGGCGGCCGGAAACTCGCAAAAAGCCGCTGAGATAAAGTATGCCAAGATACCCGAGTTAATGAAACGTCTGCGCTTTGAGGAAAAGAAGCTCGCCCGTTTTCAAAAAGCCAACCCTTTGCTGAAAGAAGAAGTGACCGAAGAAGACGTTGCCCTGGTGGTTTCAAGGTGGACGGGCATTCCGGCAATGCGCCTGATGGAAGAAGAGGCAAGGAAGCTGGAAAAGATGGAAGACGCCTTAAAGCGGCGCATCATAGGCCAGGAAGAGGCAGTCGGCGCCATTTCCAACGCGATTCGCCGCAACCGGGCAGGGCTGTCTGAAGAAAACAGGCCCCTGGGTTCTTTCCTGTTTTTGGGTCCCACGGGAGTGGGAAAAACCGAAACCGCAAAGGCCCTAGCCGAGTTCTTATTTAACGACGGGAACGCCTTAATACGCCTGGATATGTCAGAGTACCTGGAGCGCCATACCGCCTCCAGAATGATAGGTTCCCCCCCGGGATACGTGGGGTATGAGGAGGGAGGCCAGCTGACCGAGAAAATCAGAAGGCGCCCCTACTCCGTGATTCTGTTTGATGAGATTGAAAAGGCGCACCCCGAGGTGTTTAACGTTCTCTTGCAGATTATGGAAGATGGCCGTTTGACCGACGCCAAGGGCAGGGCGGCTTCGTTTAAGAACGCCATTGTGATTATGACATCAAACGTGGGTTCCGCGCACATAGCCGAGCTTTCGCCCCTGGGCTTCATGGGGAATGATTCAGAAGGACGAAAAACTTCTGTCCGGGACAAAGTCATGGGGGCGCTTAAAGAAGAGTTCCGTCCCGAGTTTTTGAACCGCATTGACGAAATCATCATCTTTAACTATCTGACAAAGCCGGAAATCAAGAAAATTGTGGAACTGGAGCTTTCCAGGGTTGCCTCCCGCATCGCCTCCAAAGGCATTGCAATGGATGTTACCGAGAAGGCAAAAGAACTTTTGGCAGAACAGGGCTTTGATCCTTCCCTTGGAGCAAGGCCGCTGCGCAGAGTTATCCAGCGCCAGGTATTAGACCCGTTGTCTCTCAAGATTGTTGCAGGAGAGGTTTCTCCGGGGAACAAGGTAAAAGTTGACGCGGAAAACAGGGAGATTGTGCTGCTTTCTTCCATGGATTCCCTGAAATCTTCCCCCAGAAGAAAGCTTGCAAAAGCAGCTTTAAGGTAAATGGCAAGGCGCATCTTTTTACTCCTGCTCGTATTCTTACTTGGGGCCCTGGGAGGCATGTGGTCCCAGGCCTTTTTATTGCCCGCTTTGGCCGCAAATCCTGCCTTCCAAAACTGGCAGTTTCTCAAGGACTGGAAAACAAGAACACAGGTGATAGCCCCCGTAGAACAGATATTTGTTCGGGAGAATGCAGCCATAGAAAGCATTGTCCCAAAAATGAAAGGAACCGTGGTTGCCGTGCAGTCAGCCGGCGCCAGGCAGGGTTCCGGCCTGGTGTACACTTCAGACGGCCTTATTGTTACCTTGTCTTCGCTGGTTCCCCAGGGCTGGTTAGTTGACGTGTATGCGGAGGGCAAAGAGCCAGCGCGAGCCCAGGTGCTAAAGCGTGATTTGGCCAGCAATCTTGCGCTCTTGAAAATAGAAGATGCGGGCTTGCAGACAACAGGGTTTGCGGGCAACGGGGGAATAGAGCTTGGAGAGCGCCTGGTGCTGCTGGCAAAAGAAATCAAGGGGACAGAGAGTTTAGCTTTTGTGAATCTGGGGATTATAAAGAGCACAAAAGAAGACTCTTTTGTGACTTCCATTGTGGAACAGAAAGATGTTGACGGTGCCCCTCTCTTTGATGTTGAGGGGAGGGTGGCTGGTCTTGCCGAATCCGACCTCCAAGGCAACATTTTCGCCATCCCCGCTTCAGTCCTCCGCACTTTCCTGGGCCTTTAGCTTTTGACCTTTACTGTGAGTTGAGTTAATATTAGATATATGGATTCAAAACAGAGAAATTATGATCTTAGGAAGCTGCTTGAACCTTATGCAAATAAGTGGGTCGCGCTTTCAAGGGATCGAAAGAAAGTTGTCGCAAGTGGTGCTAACCTCAGAGAAGTAGTTTCCAAATCTCAATCTCGAGATGTAGTTCTCATGCGTGCATTTCCAGCCGACGCTCGCTACGCTCCTACCGGGATATGAAATATAAGTATACGTCTTTTTACCCGCCGGAAAAGACTCTCAAATGGGTAAAAAGACCTATGGTAGAAATTGAGGTATTCGGCCCAAACGAGAGTAAAAGCTTTGATGCGCTTGTAGATTCAGGAGCCGATACCTCTCTTTTTAATATAGAAGTCGCAAGGGTTTTAGGGATTGACCTAGAGAAAGCTAAACCCAAAAGGTTTGAAGGTATCGCCGGCGGCGCCGATGTTTTCCTTATACAAGGGGTCAGAATTAAGCTGTCCTATATGAATGATATAATTTCTATCCCAGTCGGCTTTATTAATAGCAACTCAGTTGGCCTCCTGCTGGGAGAAGAAGGTTTTTTTGATAGATACCGCATAAAGTTTGAAAAGGATCACGACTCTTTTGAGATTAAAACTAAAACTTAGCCAAACTAAGTTTTCCATAGGAGGTAGTTGTCTCCGCCTAAGTTTCTATCTCCACCTAAGCTAAGCTTAGCTTAGTTATCCACAGGAGACAGTATTGCGGGGGTTGTTTGCAAATAGGTAGAATAAAAGAGTTGTGTCGAATATGCCCTAAGAGTTAACCGATTGTTTGAAACCTGGCTGCTTGAAACTGGATTTCAAGCATGCCAAGTATGGCAGTACCACAGTAGGTACTATAAAATATGAATAAAACTATACTTATTGGAGTGGGAGTCCTTCTTGTCGTTGTCGTCGGAGGGATTTTTTTATACTTGCTCGGAGCAAGTTCACCAGAAGAAGAACACATCACCACCCCCACCCAATGGAGCCAGGAGGGGGATTATAAGATTGAGGAAACTCCTCAAGGCACCCTTGTTACCAATACAGCAGCTGGTTTCAGCTTTAAAGTTCCCGAGAGATGGAGACTAGAGGGTCAGAGAGGTGAGCTTGAGGGTGAATATGTTTTGGATATTCTATCAGCCGATACAACTTTTGAGCAAAGTGAGGATGGTACTAATATTGCTATCCTTGGAGGTTGTATTCTTAGTTTAGAAACAGAGTATCAGGAGGATACAGTTACTACTCTAAGCGCACGAATGGCGTCGGTTAGAGAAAATCCCGATAGATACACACGAGATACGAGTAAAGAGGACGTCATAGTAGTAAATGGAAAAGCCGCATTGCAGACTTCTCTTATGCCGCCACCAGACTCTGATTATTATAAACAATTTGGAGAGTCGGTGAGGATTGAGCTGCCCATGGATATGGAAGGCGTTGTGCGTTTCGGTATTCGTTTTCTAGAAAAAGATAAAGAAAATTGTTTGAAGCAGTTTGAGGAATTCTTAAACAATTTCTCGATATAAACTACTTTTTCAGTAATTCTCCTGTCTCTATAATTATAATAATGAAGAAGCTAGGGACTTTGACAATTATAGTACTGATTTTTCTATCCCATCCATTTTCGAACTTTACGTATGCACAAGATATAGAGTCCGATTCTATCGTAAAAGAAGTACTCCTATTATCGCAACTAGAAAGGAATACCCTTTTTGGTCTAATCCAGCGAGAGTTGACCAATTCAGATTTCTATTTATGGAGCGTAGAAAAACAAGCTGCGCTTTTTTCCGTTAGAGCAGCGCTTAGAGATAAAAATATATCGTTTCTTCCTGGGTTTATTACCACTGAAGCTGTAAAAGTAGTACTTAATACTACATCTCTTATAAAGAAAATATCTGAACAGACTATAAAAACAATTCTGACTGAATTAGAAAACAAAAGTGTCGAGATGGCAGTGAACTATGTTACCAATTGGCTTTTTCAAAACAATATCAGAAGAGCTAGTGGCGACTTGCAGGACGAAATGCAATATATCATAGTCACCGATTCTCCAATGAATGGAAAGGGCCAATTAGTTCTAGAAGTATTTTCATCCAACCATATAGATCCACCATCTGGAGGCGCAAGCTGGGGTTATACGAACCCTTATCCAGGACTCCCGAAGGGAGAAAAACTTCACCCATTTGTTTTAAAGTTTGACATAGATATTTCAATCGGAAAAAATATTGAGTTTCTATCAGCTCCAAGTATAGATATCAGTTTTCCAGACAAAGTACCGCGACTGGAGCTGGCAAAGGAGTTGCCGTATCCAATAGAGGAGCAGAAAATCAATCTTCTCAACAAGCTTACTGCCAT
>MHTT01000027.1:21336-39927 GCA_001823165.1 Candidatus Wildermuthbacteria bacterium RIFCSPHIGHO2_01_FULL_49_22b | reverse complement strand
AACATTGCCCAAGAAATCATAGAAGGAAAACGAAGGTAAAGCATCATGGATTTGGAGGAGCTAAAACGCATTCTGCAAAAGGACAAGGGGAAAATCATTATCGTGGAGAACGGAAAGCCCTTAATGATTATTCTTCCCTATGAGAATCCTACAGAGGAGGAAGGCCTGTCAGGGGAGCCCCCAGAGGTCTTTGAAGAACCAAAAGGGCTGGAGCCCGAACTCGGGGAATTGACAATTGACGATTTGCCGCTTTAGTTTGACTAACTAATAACTCATTATTGATCACTTATCACCGATTACTGATTGTTGCGTGGTGTCTTCCTTGACTTTTGTTTCTTTCTCTGTACAATGTATTTTGTCGTCATAAGTTATAAGCTATCAGTCATAAGTTAAATCATATGGCAGAAAAATTTAAGAGAACAAAACCGCACGTCAACATTGGAACCATTGGCCACGTTGACCACGGCAAGACCACGCTGTCTGCGGCCATCCTGCATGTTTTAAAGCTTGCGGGCAAGACCGTGACCGAGAAATCCGTAGACCAGATTGATGCGGCCCCGGAAGAAAAGGAGAGGGGTATTACCATAAACATTACGCATTTGGAATATGAGACTGACAAGCGCCACTACGCCCACATTGATGCTCCCGGGCACGCCGACTACATCAAGAACATGATTACGGGGGCCGCTCAAATGGATGGCGCCATCTTGGTGGTATCTGCCCCCGATGGCCCCATGCCCCAGACCAGAGAACACATTCTTCTGGCAAGGCAGGTGGGGCTTCCTTCCGTACTGGTTTTTCTCAACAAGATTGACATGGTGGACGACCCAGAAATTGCAGACCTGGTGGAGTCAGAGGTCAGGGAGCTTTTGAAAAAGTACAACTTCCCCGGAGACGAGGTTCCGGTGATTCGAGGGTCTGCCTTGAAGGCGCTCCAAGCAAGCTCAATTGAGGATGAAGCGGTAAAGCCCATTTTAGAACTTATGAACAAGGTGGATGAGTTTGTGCCAGAGCCCGTCCGCGAGATAGAAAAACCATTTTTAATGGCAGTGGAAGACGTATTCTCCATTGAAGGACGGGGCACGGTCGCCACGGGACGAATTGAGCGGGGAATCGTAAAGTCCAACGAAGAAGTTGAGCTTGTCGGGATAAAGCCCACCTCAAAGACTGTGGTGGTGTCGGTTGAAATGTTCAATAAGTCCTTAGATGAGGGACGGGCAGGAGATAACGTGGGCATCCTCTTGCGGGGAACCAAAAAAGAGGAGATTGAGCGGGGCCAGGTATTGGCAAAGCCGGGCTCCCTTACCCCGCACACGGAGTTTGAGGCAGAGGTGTACGTTCTGGCAAAAGAGGAAGGCGGAAGACACACCCCGTTCTTTAAAGGATACAAGCCCCAATTCTATTTTAGAACGACGGATGTTACCGGAGACGTTGAGCTTCCGGAAGGGACCGAGATGGTTATGCCCGGAGACACGGTGAACTTCAAGGTGCGGCTCCTGGTGCCCATTGCCATGGAAGAACAGCAGAGGTTTGCCATCAGGGAGGGAGGAAAGACCGTGGGAGCCGGAGTAGTGATCAAGATTCTGAACTAACAATTGACCCTTGACCTTTGACAATTGACACGTAGTGGTACAGATGGCAAGAACCGCAACACAAGGAAAAAAAGAAAAACAAGAGGTTGCAAGCCCAAAGCTGCGCATTAAGATTTCCGCCTATGACCACAAGGTCATTGACGCTTCTTCAAAGCAGATTATTGACACGGTGCTGCGATACGGCTGCGAGGCGGTAGGTCCTGTCCCTTTGCCCACGGAGATTAAAAAGTACACGGTGAACCGGTCTTCTTTTGTACACAAGGATGCCAGGGAGCAGTACGAGATGCGAGTGCACAAGAGAATCATTGACATTGTCAATCCAAGCCAGAAGGTGATTGAGGCCCTAACCAACCTCAACCTTCCCGCCGGGGTGGATATTGAGATTAAGATGTAGCCAAACTTAATCCGATTAAGTTATCCATACCCCCCGACGTTACGTCGGGGGACCCAAAGAATCGTCCTCGACAGGACGGTTTTTGGTTTTGCAAAGCGGAGTTATTTTAAGCTATCGCGCAAAATAGAACAGCCCTATAGTCAAAACCATGGGACTAAAACTGTGGACGGCTATAGATTGGTGGCCGCCAGTTTTTAGCCGGAGCCGCCAGAGATGGCGATTTTGAGTTTAGTTAGTAGTGTTAGACCTCGGAGGTCTAACATGCTCGGACTAAAGTCTCATGCTACGTAACATGAGAGTTTGGGGCTCAATGCGGCATATGGCTGGAAGCGGATTTAGGGGACGGTTATTTTTTCCTGTTGACATTTCTTTGGGCTTTTTGTATACTCCTTTGTATGAACGCCAAGCTAGCCTTGTGAACGGCGTAGAGGTTGTAGCCATACTACCGAGGTTACAAACCTCGGTTTTGTTTGAAAGGCAGCCCGTGGTTCATTGAAAGAAGAAATCATGAAAGCAATGTTAGGCAGAAAACTGGGCATGACCCAGCTCTTCAAAGAAGATAAAGTCATTCCGGTGACCGTTATTGAAGCCGGCCCCATTTCTGTTTTGAGGAGATTAACCAAGGAGAAAGATGGGTATGAGGCAGTGCAGGTTGGGTATGAAGAAAAATCAAAAATCAAAAATCAAAAATCAAAAAGATATAAGTATATAAGAGAATTTCGCGGACAGGGAGAAAAAGAGCCGGGAGAGCAAATTACTGTCGATATATTCAAAGAAGGGGACAAGGTGAAGGTTTCTGGGATTTCCAAAGGAAAGGGATTTCAAGGAGGAGTGAAACGACACGGGATGTCCGGAAGAAATGCTACCCACGGAGTAAAGCATGAAGAAAGAACTATTGGATCTACCGGCATGAGATTCCCCCAGCGCGTGGTAAAGGGAAGAAAGATGCCGGGGCGCATGGGGGGAACAAGAGTGACAACCAAGAATCTGAAAGTGATGCAGGTGGACAAAGAAAAAAACCTGATTTCATTGAGCGGGGCTGTTCCCGGAAGGCCGGGCACGCTCCTTTTCATAACAAGTATCTAGTATCTTGTATGTGTTATTTAGATGGATTTTCTAGATACTAAATACTAGATACTAAATACAAAGAAGCGATGAAAATGGAAACATACAAACAAACGGGAGAGAAAGCTGGAACTATAGAATTGTCGAATGCAATCTTTGACGTGCCTTGGAACCCGGACCTGGTGCATCAGGCAGTTGTCATCCAGCAGGGAAACCAAAGGCAGATTTCAGCTTGCGTGAAAGGCCGCGGCGAGGTGCGGGGCGGAGGAAAAAAGCCCTGGCGCCAGAAGGGGACGGGCAGGGCGCGGCACGGCTCCATTCGCTCGCCCTTGTGGAAGGGAGGAGGCGTGACGCACGGGCCTACCGCCGAGCGCAGCTACAAGGGAAAGATCAACGACAAGATGCGAAAAAAAGCATTGTTTTCTGCCTTGTCTGAAAAGTTCAGGCAAAACCAGGTGGTGGTTGTTGATTCTTTGCAGATTGCGGAAGCTAAAACCAAAGAACTTGCGCAGATTCTCGGCAATCTTCCTTCAGGCAGGAAGAATACCCTGCTCTTGCTGCCCGACATGAGAAAGGACGTGATTCGCGCCTCCCGCAACATCCCGTATCTTAGGACTGTGCAGGCGCGGGAGGTAAGCGTGCTGGACGTGGCGGCCGCAACCTTCCTTGTGCTTCCCAAGGAGTCCCTTCAGGTATTGGAAAAAACGTTTGTGCACTGACATGCCATTCAATCTTTTTAGAAGAAAGAAAAAGGAGGACGCAAAGCGGGAGACAGGGCAGAAGCTTGAAGCAAGAGAGGAAAAAAAGGCAAGGGTCAAGGTCTTCTTGCCCGGCGTCTTAAGGAATCCTCACGTGACAGAAAAGGCGGGCTTGGGGGCAGGGAAAGGGAATTATGTCTTTAGGGTTCATCCCCAGGCGAACAAAGGCCTGGTTCGGCAGGCAGTGGAATCCTTGTACGGGGTTCAGGTGCAGAGCGTGCACCTGACAAGGAAGCCCGCAAAGAGGGTTCGTATTGGCAGAAGGCAAAGGGTGAAGCCAGGATTAAAAAAGGCGGTGGTTCAGCTCAAAGCGGGGCAGACCATAGAAACGATTTCCAGGTAAAACATGGAGAATACTTTCAAGAAACAGCCGGAAAAGACGCTGCTTTCCTCCATAAAGAAGACCGGAGGAAGGGGAAACACAGGCAGGATTACCGTGAGGCATCGCGGAGGAGGGTCAAGGCGTCTCTATCGCCAGGTTGATTTTGGCCAGGGCACCATGGGAGTGCCAGGGAAGGTGCTTGCTTTAGAATACGACCCCAACCGCTCCTCCTTCCTTGCCCTGGTGGAATACGGGAACGGCCGGAAAGCATATGTCCTAGCTCCCCATGAGTTAAAAGAAGGAGACGAGATTGTGACACAAGATAAGGCGGAACTCAAGACGGGCAACAGGATGCGCTTGGCGAACATTCCGGTTGGAACCATGGTCTACAACGTTGAGCTGGTTCCGGGCCGCGGAGGAAAGATTGCCCGGGGGGCAGGGGCCACGGTTCAGGTGCTGGCGCATGAGGCAGGGTACACGCACCTCGCCCTTCCTTCCACGCAGGTGCGCAAGGTTCCTTCCCAGAGCTTTGCTTCCGTGGGCATGATTTCCAATCAGGAACACCGCTACCAAAGAGTCAGAAAGGCAGGGTCCACGCGTTTGAAGGGGAGGCGACCCAAGGTGCGGGGAACCGCCATGAACCCGGTAGACCATCCCCACGGAGGAGGAGAGGGGAGAACCGGAAGGGGAATGAAGCATCCAAAGACCCCGTGGGGGAAACCGGCCCTGGGAGTGAAAACACGCAGGAAGAAATGGAGCGATAAGCTGATTTTACAAAGACGCAAGAAAAAGAAACGTAAATAAAATCCAAAGCACAAAGCACAAAATCCAAAATGATTTTAAAATTAAAATTGGAAATTTGAACTTATTTTGGATTTTGAAATTTGGATTTTGAATTTTTCACATTTATGGCAAGAAGCTTGAAAAAAGGCCCATACGTTGACCAGCGGCTCTTAGACCAGCTTCGAGGAAGAAAACAGGGAGACAAGACGGTCGTGAAGACCTGGTCAAGGAGAGCCACCATTACTCCCGAGATGATTGGGTTTACTTTTGGCGTGCACAACGGCAAGGATTTCGTGCAGGTTTCCGTGGCAGAAGACATGGTAGGCCACAAGCTGGGCGAGTTTGCCGCCACCACGAAGTTTTTCCGGCACGGGGGCAAGATGCAAAAAGAGATGGAACAAAAGGAGGCGGCGGCCAAGTCTGACTTGACGGCAGGAGCCGCCCCGGCCCCGGTCGGGAAAAAATAGGAAATACCATGAAGGCAACGGCAAAACTAAGATATTTGAGAATGACGCCCCGCAAGGTCCGCATGGCAGCAGACCTCATTAGGGGGAAAAAGGTTGCAGAAGCAAGGATACTGCTCTCTTTTGCGGTAAAGCATTCTGCCCTGCCCGTTCTGAAAACCCTGAATTCGGCTGTGGCTTCAGCAAAGAACAACTTTGCTGCAGACGAGGCCAATCTCTATATTTCGCGTATTGCGGTCAACGAAGGCCCCAAATTAAAGCGATACCGGCCCAGAGCGCGGGGCATGGCCTATGAGATTCAGAAAAAAACCTCTTACATCACCATTGAAGTAGATGAGCTGGAACAGAAGAGGGCCAAGGCAAAGAAAGCGCCTGCACAGAAAGCTCCTTTAACCCCTGCCTCTGCAAAGGCGTCAACTGGAGCTGTCAAACCGCGCTTCAGGCCAGAACGAAGAGAGATAAGATTAAGGGAACAGCAAGGCATTGCCCAGAGAATATTTCGACGGAAGTCAATATAATGCCAGAAATTATTGTTGCATATGTCTCATAAGGTACATCCCAAGATATTCCGTATCAGGGAAACCAAAGATTGGGTTTCCCGCTGGGTGGACAAGAAGCGCTTTGCTGCGAACCTGGAGCAGGATTTTCGGATTCGCGAGTTCCTGCAAAAAAAGCTGAAAGACGCTTTGCTGGACTCCATTGAGATTGAACGCTTTGCGGGCCGCCTCACGGTTATTATCAGCGCCGGGCGCCCCGGCCTGATTATCGGAAGAGGAGGTTCTGGCATTGAGCTGGTGAAAAAGGCCCTGCACAAGCTTGTCGGGGTGCAGGATATTCGCTTGGAAATCCGGGAAATCAAGAATCAGTATGAATCAGCTGCCCTCATTGCTCAGAACGTTGCCCAGCAGCTGGAAAAAAGAATGCCCCACCGCAGGGTGTTAAAGCAGACCATGCAAAAGATTATGGCAAACAGAAACATTCAGGGCGCCAGGGTAGAGGTTGCGGGACGCCTTGGTGGAGCCGACATTGCGAGAAGAGAAGGATTGAAAGAAGGGCGCCTCCCTCTGCAGACGCAGCGGGCCAAGGTGGATTACTCCTTGATGGAGGCAAAGACAACATACGGCACCATTGGAGTAAAAGTGTGGCTGTATAAGGGAGAAACCTTTGACGATTGACAATTGACTATTGACTATTGACTATTGACTATTGACTATTGACGGAATGTATGCTTACTCCTAGAAAAGTAAAACATAGAAAAGTCGCCCAAGGGGCTCCTTCAAAACCCTCGGTTTTGAATAATTTCCAACACGGGGAAACACCCAGTTTCCCCGACCCCCTTTCTGATTTTCTGTGTTTTACGCAGGATATTGTATGCTAATACCAAAGAAGGTAAAACACAGAAAATGGATGAAGGGACGGAGCAAGGGCCTGGAAAACAGGGGGACCGAGCTTTGCTTTGGGAGTTGGGGCCTAAAATCCCTGGGAACTCAGTGGGTGCCGTCGCGCCAACTTGAAGCCGCCAGAAGAGCTATCATCCGCTATCTAAGAAAAGGCGGAAAAATGTGGATTCGCATCTTCCCGGACAAGCCCGTGACGAAAAAGGGAGCCGAGACGCCCATGGGAGGAGGCAAGGGGGGGGTAGACCATTACGCTTTCGCCATAAAGCCAGGGAGGATTATCTTTGAGATTGAAGGGATTAAAGACGACATGGCAAGGGAGGCCTTGAGAAAGGCCGCCGCAAAGCTTGGGGTAAAAACGAGCATTGTTCAGAGGAGGGAATCATGAAGCTGCAGGAACTTAGACAAAAAAGCGCAAAGGAGCTGGAGGATATGGCAAAAGGCCTAAGAGAAAAGGGGCAGGAGCTTCGCTTCCAGCTGGCAGCAGGCAGGGTGAAGAACGTACGGGAGATTCGTCTCACCAGAAAGAATATCGCCCAGGTTTTAACCGTATTGCAAGAGAAAAAACAATAACATGCCAAAAAAACAATTAAGCGGAAGGGTGGTTTCAGACAAAATGCAAAAGACCCGCGTTGTTGAGGTTGAGACCGTAAAAGCCCATCCAAAGTACCAGAGAAGGTATCGTTCTCACCGGCGCTACAAGGCGCATGACGAGGAGAATCAGTACCATACTGGCGATAAAGTTACGATTGAAGAAACACGGCCGTTGAGCAAAGATAAGAGATGGAGGATTATGAAACGCATCTAGTATTTTGTATCTTGTATGAGATAGATACTAAATACAAGATACCAAGATACAAACTACCAAATACAAAGCCATGATTCAGCCTAAAACCAATCTCAAGGTGGCAGACAACACGGGAGCAAAACTCATCCAGTGTTTTCGCGTGCTGGGTGGAACAAGAAGGAGGTATGCCCAGATAGGCGATGTCATCGTCGCTTCAGTAAAGGCGGCCGAGCCCAGGCATCAGGTAAAGACCCACGAGGTGGTGCGGGCCGTGGTCGTGAGACAAACCAAACCCTTTCGCAGGAAAGACGGTTCGTATATTCGCTTTGACGAGAACGCCGCCGTGATTCTGGAAAGCGGCAAGGAACCTAAGGGCGGAAGAATGTTTGGGCCTTTCCCCCGGGAGATTCGGGACAGGGGATATGTTAAGATAGCAGCACTAGCCCCGGAACTCCTATGAAGCTCAAGAAAGGAGATACCGTTGTCGTGCTCTCGGGCAAGGAAAAGGGAAAGAAAGGAAAGATTGTGCGCGTGCATCCAGCCGGCCTCACGGTTGTGGTGGAGGGAGTGAATATCAAGAAAAAGCACCGCAGGCCGACCAAGTCAGGAGAAAAGGGACAGGTGATAGAAAAGCAGAATCCCATTGCGTCAGGCAAGGTTGGCTTTGTGTGCCCTGCGTGCGGCAAGGCAGTGCGCCTGGGCTACAAACTGGAAGAAAAACGCAAGGTCAGGGTATGCAAAAAATGCGGAGCCGAGGTCTAATTTTCAATCAGTTTGGAAATTGAGAATTTTTATGAGCGGATTAAAGGACAAATATATAAAGAATGTAATCCCTGCTATGCGAGAGAAATTCGGGTATAAAAATAAAATGGCGGTTCCGCGCCTGGAAAAGGTAACGCTCAATTCTTCCTTTGGCAAGATGGCCTCGGCGAAAGCGGGGGAGGATGCCGCAAAACTGGGGCAAGCCATTGCAGAGGATATTGCTCTTATTGCGGGGCAAAAACCCGTAGTTACCACGGCAAGAAAATCCATTGCCACTTTTAAGCTGCGCCAGGGGGCTCCTCTCGGGGTGAAGGTTACGTTGCGCGGACAAAAGATGTATGACTTTTTAGACCGCTTAGTGCACGTGGTGCTTCCCCGGTCCCGGGACTTTCGGGGCTTGAGCCCTTCTTCTATTGACAATCAGGGAAACTTGAATATAGGGATTGGAGAGCACCTGTTCTTCCCCGAGATTTCCCCTGAACGTTCAAAGGTCCCATTTGGCCTGGAGGTCACCGTCACCATAAGTGCCAAGAGCAGGGAGGAAGGCCTGGAGATGTTCCGCCAGCTGGGATTCCCATTTGGCGCATCATAAAACCATGGCAAAGAAATCACAAATTGAAAGAGCAAAAAAAAGACCCAAATTCGCCTCTAGGGTGGTAAGGAGATGTTTTCGCTGCGGAAGAAGGAGAGGGTTCCTGCGGGACTTTAAGCTGTGCCGCGTGTGCTTTCGAGAAATGGCGAACAAAGGTTTAATTCCAGGAATAACGAAAAGCAGCTGGTAGTAAGAGACAACTGACAATTGACAATTGGCATATGACACCTGACAATCAGCAAAGAATCTTAGGTCAAATGTCAGAGGACAAATGTCAAATGTAGAAATATGACCGACCCCATAGCAGACATGCTCACGAGAATCAGGAACGCGCAGAGCGTCAGGAAAGAGACGGTTGAAGTTCGCTTTTCCAAGATTTGTTTTGAGATAGGAAAGATTCTTGAACGCACCAGGTTTATCAAGAAAGCAGAGCTGAAGGTCAAGCGGAGCAGGCGCGCCATTGAGCTTATCTTGCAGTACGGAGAGGGAGTGCGCGGGATCGCGGGGGTAAAGCGCGTATCAAAACCGGGCCAGCGCATCTATGCTTCGGCAATGCAGCTGCGGAGGACCGCGAGAAAGAACGGCATCGCCGTTGTCTCAACATCAAAAGGATTAATGACCGCAGGGGAGGCCTTAAAGCAAGGTCTGGGAGGAGAAATACTATGCGAGGCGTGGTAGGCAGGATTTATTCAAATGAGGATTTAAAAACGAGAAACTTATGTCACGAATAGGAAAAAAACCCATTGAGCTTCCCTCCGGCGTTGATGCGGTCTTTGAAGAACAGGGGGTCAGGGTGAAAGGCCCAAAGGGCGAGTTGCAAGGCCTTCTGCCTCCCGAACTCACGGCTCGCAAAGAAGACAGCCGAATTATCGTTTCTTTGAAGGAAAAGCTTTTAGGAAAACGCACAGACCGGGTGCGGGCGCTGTGGGGATTGACCAGGACGCTGCTTTCCAATATGGTGCAGGGCGTGTCTCAAGGATACGAGAAACGCCTTGAGCTGGAAGGAACCGGGTACCGAGCGGCAGTGGAGGGAGATTCTTTGGTTCTTTCCCTCGGATTTTCCAAACCTGTGGAGGTCAAGCTTCCCGAAGGCATCGTGTGCCGCGTAGAGAAGAACGTGATTGCGGTTTCCGGCATCAGCAAGGAGCTGGTAGGAGAATTCGCGGCTCGCATTCGCCGACTTCGCCCGGTGGAACCCTACAAAGGCAAAGGCATCAGGTATGAAGGGGAAGTTGTGAGAAGAAAAGAAGGCAAGAAAGCAGCCGGGGCGGTAGGAACCGCCGCTGGCTAAAACCCGAACGGCAAAGCTCAAATGCCTATGTTAAAAAAACAGATACAACGAAAGAGTCGACACGCTCGAATACGAGCAAGAGTTCATGGTACCGCAGAGCGTCCCCGGCTTTTGATATTCCGCTCCAATCAGCATCTGTACGCCCAGCTGGTGGACGATACGACAGGCAGGGTGATTGCCGCAGTTTCAGACCTCAAGCTCAAAGGGAAGAAGATGGGCGTGGAGCTTGCAAGGGTGGTGGGGGTGGCCCTGGCAAAAGAAGCCATACGGCGCAAGATTTCAAAAGCCGTGTTTGACCGGGGAGGATACAAGTATCACGGTCAGGTTGCCGCTCTTGCCCAGGGAGCGAGGGAAACAGGATTAACATTCTAACCATGCCTGGAAAACACCAGAGACAATCCTTTCAGAGAATGCCGCGGGAAAAGTCCGAGTTTGATTCCAAGCTTGTGGATTTGGCTCGCGTAACAAGAGTTTCTGCCGGAGGAAGAAGATTTCGGTTTCGCGCCGTGGTGATTGCGGGAGACCGCAAGTCGCGCGTGGGGGTTGGAGTTGCAAAGGGAGCTGACGTTGCCAAGGCAATGGAAAAGGCCACGCGCAGGGCCGTAAAGAACCTGGTCACGGTTCCCATGGCACAAGACACCATTCCCCATGAAGTGGAGGCGACCTTTGGAGCTTCCCACGTTCTTTTAAAACCCCAAAAGAAAGGGCGGGGTTTGGTGGCAGGGGGCGTGATGAGAATCATTGCGGAAAAAGCCGGGCTGAAAAACATTTCCGCAAAAACAATTTCAAAGAGCAGGAACAAGCTGAATAACGCCCTTGCGACCTTAAAGGCCCTCCAGAAGTTGCGGGCTCAAGGAAAAGAAACAGCTCCGCAGCCATTACAAGAATCTGACGCAGCAAAAGAGGAACATGCAGATGCATAACCTTAGACCAGTACACAAAAGACCCGCACGAAAGCGGGTTGGCAGGGGAGGCAAGCGCGGCACCTATTCGGGCCGCGGAATAAAGGGGCAAAAGGCGCGGGCAGGAAACCGCCCGGCTCCGGTTGTCAGGGAACTGTTTAAACGGTATCCTAAGCTTAGGGGATATCGCACGGCAAAGCGGCAGAGAAAGCCCCAGGCGGTTTCGCTGGAAGCGGTTGCAAAAAAGTTTAGCGAGGGCCAAGTAGTTTCTCCCCAGACCCTGCTTGAAAAGGGGCTGGTGCGAGCGATAAAGAGAAACGCTCCCGCCGTGAAGATTGTGGGATCTGCGGAACTCGCAACCAAGCTTTCGGTCCATGGCTGTACGCTGTCAGCCGGAGCAAGAAAATCCATTGAAAAGAGCGGAGGAAAAGTCGCATGACCTGGCTGTACAACATTATTCGAACATTTCAGATTCCGGACCTAAGAAAGAAAATCCTGTTTGTCCTGGGTGTGTTTGTGGTGTTTCGCCTCATGGCGAACATCCCCATGCCCGGCATTGACACCTCGCGCATTCAGGAGTTCTTTTCCAACAACCAGTTATTCGGACTCCTCAATCTTTTTACGGGAGGGGCCTTAGACAGCTTGTCTATCGTGATGCTCGGGCTTGGTCCCTATATTACCGCGGTCATCATCATGCAGCTTTTGACCATGATAGTTCCTGCCCTAGAGAAAATGTACAAGGAGGAAGGGGAAGCAGGGAGGCAGCGCTTCAACCAGTACGGCAGGTACCTCACCGTGCCCTTTGCCCTGCTCCAGGGATACGGATTTCTGGCTCTGCTCACGCAGCAGCAGGTCATTAACGCTCTTTCCCCGCAGCTTTTGATTGTGTCTTTGGCTACCATTACGGCAGGCACGGTGTTCTTAATGTGGCTGGGCGAGCTTATCACCGAGAAAGGAATCGGCAACGGAGTGTCCCTGCTTATCTTTGCGGGCATTATTGCGGGGTTCCCCGCTTCCTTGAGGCAGCTGTTTTTTTCCTACGATCCCACGCGGCTCCCAACGTATATTGCCTTTTTTGTCATGGCTTTAGTGATTATTGCGGGCGTGGTGTATATCACGGAAGCCAGGCGCAATATCCCGGTCTCCTACGCAAAGAGGGTACGGGGCAATAAGATGTACGGAGGGGTTTCAACCTACCTGCCCTTGCAGGTGAACCCGGCAGGGGTCATTCCCATCATCTTTGCCTTGTCTCTGCTTACCATCCCGGGCATGATTGCCTCCTTTTTTGCGGCGCTCGGGGGGGCCATAGGGGGAATCGCAAACGCAATTCAGAACTTCTTGGTTAATCCCTGGGCATACGGCATCTTGTACTTTGTGCTGGTGGTGCTGTTTACCTTTTTTTATACCGCAGTCACCTTTGACCCAAAGAGCATTTCCACCAACTTGCAAAAGATGGGAGGATTCATCCCAGGAGTGAGGCCTGGAAGCTCCACAGCGCAGTTTCTCTCCTTCATTTTAAACCGCGTACTGCTCATCGGGGCCCTATTTTTGGGAACCATTGCGGTGATGCCTTCTGTTGTGCAGGGAATAACGGGCATTGGGGCGTTTCAATTTCTTTTGGGAGGGACTGCCCTCCTCATTGTGGTTTCCGTGGTTTTGGAAACCATGCGCCAGATCCGCTCCCAACTTCAAATGAGAGAATATGACACCTTCTAACGAATCTGACGGACATAGTATGCAGCGGGCAGTGATTCTCTTTGGACCCCCGGGATCTGGCAAGGGTACGCAAGGAAGTCTCATTGCAGAGAAGCTCAATTTTTATTATCTGGAAACCAGCAAGCTTTTAGAAGAGCGATTCCGGGATGCAAAAAAGGGGGATTACGTGGAGGCCGAGGGAAAGAGGTATTCTTTTTTGAAAGAGAAGGAGCTCTGGGCTTCGGGGGTTTTGAACAGCCCGCCTTTCGTGACTGTTATCGCGCAGGTTGCTGTCAAAGAGCTTCATCGTGCAAAGAAAAGCTTGTTGCTGTCGGGCTCTCCGAGAACGGTGTACGAAGCTAAGGTGCTCACACCCCTCCTGCGCCGCCTCTACGGAAAAGAGAATATCAGGATTGTGATGCTGGAGCTTAAGGAGGAAGAGACCATTAAGAGGAACTCCCAGCGAAGGATCTGTGAGCTTATGCGCCATCCTATTTTATCTACTAAAGAAACGGCATCCCTGACAATATGTCCCCTGGACGGCTCCAAGCTTGTTCGGAGGGAGGGATTGGACGACCCGGAGAACATCAGGACGCGTCTGCAGCAGTATGCGGAGAGAACCTTCCCCATGCTTGAATATTTTGAAAGCCAGGGGTTTAAAGTCCAGAAAGTTGATGCTGGCCGTTCTGTTGCAGAGGTATATGAATCCATCATGAAAGCGATTACCGCATGATTCCTTTCAAGACAGCCAAGGATATTGCGGAGATGCGGGAAGGGGGTAGAATCCTCGCCCGCATTTTAGATAGGGTGGCAAAGCAGGCAAAACCGGAAACAACGACAGAAGAATTAAACAAACTGACCAGAAAACTCATTGCGGAAGCCGGAGCTGAACCTGCTTTTCTGGGGTATGAAGGGTTTCCCGGAGTTCTATGTACGGCATTGAACGAGGAAGGTGTGCATGTTCCTCCTTCTGTGAGAAAACTGCAGGAAGGGGATATGTTAACCCTGGACATGGGCTTGAAATGGAGAGGATGGTATCTGGATATGGCAAGGACCTTTCCTGTTGGCAAGGTTCCCCAAGAAAAACAGCGATTGATTGAGGTTACCAAAAAAGCCCTGGAGCTTGGCATTGAGCAGGCGCGAGTGGGAAATCATCTGAAGGACATTGGCCATGCAGTGCAGGAGTTTGTGGAAAGCAAGGGATACAACGTAGTGCGGGAACTCTGCGGGCACGGCATTGGCAGGAACTTGCACGAGCAGCCCAGGGTTTTAAACTACGGGAGGGCAGGGGAGGGCCTGGAGCTGAAAGAAGGCATGGTGTTGTGCATTGAACCAATGGTTACGGCGGGGGACTGGAAGCTGGAGCTTGCCAAGGATGGCCACAGCTACAATACCAAAGACGGCTCTTTGTTCTGCCATTTTGAAGACACTGTTGCCATTACCGAAAATGGCCCCAAGGTACTGACGCGCTAATACAGCTTAGCAGCCGCTCGACGCCGATTTTCGCAACTCCATGGCAACACAACTTACGCTTTTATTTGCTATGGCTAAGAAATACGTTAGAATGAAGGTATGAAGTATAAGTATTATTTTCGCAAGCCAAGCTCCGAGATTGTGAAAGATATCGTGGTATGGCTTGCCGCGGCAGGGATTGTAGCGGTTGCCGGTGGCTCGCCATACCTCTTTATTAATCTCCAAGGCCATTCCCATCGATGGAGAAAATATAAAAAACGCAATGTAGCCGATACGTTCTCGCGCCTCAAAAAACAAGGGCATATTGAGATTCAAAAACGCAACCGCCAAGTATATATCCACCTTACCCCAAAAGGAAAGGCACTTGCCGGGTGGCTTCAAATTGATGCGCTGGAGATTACACGTCCCAAGCGGTGGGATGGGGATTATCATATTATTATGTTTGACATTGAACAGCTGCGCAAACCTCATCGGGAGGCGTTTCGCGGAAAGCTTAAGGAACTCGGATTTTACCCACTACAGAAAAGCGTGTGGCTGTGTCCATTTCCATGCAGGGATGAAGTTGAACTACTCAAAGAATTTTTTGGCCTCACCGATAAGGAAGTACGCTATATTACAACCCCTGACATTGGAGATGACCAAGAAGTCCGCCGTTTCTTTGACCTTTAGGATGTTTTCAATGATATGTGTTTGTTAGCCATGGCTTGGTAATGCGTAAGAAGTGGCACGAGAGCTTTTTGTTTTGGTTATAGTTTGGTATAATAAAATAACATGGAACAGCTTTTGACCCTGCTGGTTGCGGCTTCTCCGGTTGTAGAACTGCGAGGAGCTATTCCTTTGGCTCTTGTTGGTTATGGACTCCCTCTTTGGCAGGCGTTTCCCCTGGCGGTTGCAGGAAACATGGTTCCCGTTCTTTTTTTGCCCTTTCTGGGAATTACTGCCAGGGAGCTGTCTTTGCACTCTGTCTTGCTAGAGCGTTTTTTCTCTTGGATGTTTGAAAGGACAAGAAGAAAGCACGAGAGGTCCTTTGAGCTTTTGAGGGATTTTGCCCTGGTGCTTTTTGTGGCAATTCCCTTGCCTTTTACAGGGGCCTGGACCGCCATGCTTGTTGCCTTTGTATTTGGCATACCATTTCCCCGCGCATTTCCCCTTATCTTCTTTGGGGTTATAATAGCGGGAGGAATCGTGAGCGCGCTCACGCTTGGCGCACTAAAGATATGAATCCCATTATTGTTGCAAACTGGAAGATGAACCCGCAAACGTTAAAAGGGGCCTTTGAGCTGACAAAAGCGGTGCGGAAAGGAGTTCGGAGCGCAAACGCAAACGTGGTGCTCTGTCCTCCTTATGTCTTTATTCCCCAATTGCTGGCAGCAAAGAACATGGAGATTGGGGCGCAGAATTGCTCTTGGCAAGAGCAGGGTCCTCTCACGGGAGAAGTTTCTCCCCGCCAGCTCAAAGACCTTGGATGTTCTTATGTTATCCTCGGCCATTCAGAGCGCAAAAAGGAGTTGGGAGAGACGCTGGCAATGGTGCAGAGAAAGGTTGCGGCCGCTCTCACAGCAAAACTCCGCGTCATCTTGTGCGTTGAGAGTGTTGCAGAACTGAGGACGCTCAAGAAGAAGGTGAGGAGTTTTAAGAATGTTGCGGTGGTGTATGAGCCCTCGTTTGCTATTAGCACGCAAGGGGGCAGGCGGGTGGCTCCCAGGCATATTGCCGCAATGGTCAGCAGGTTAAAGAAGGTGGCGGGAAGAAACGTTCCCGTGCTCTACGGGGGGAGCGTGGACGCAAAGAGTATGAGAGATATTATGACCAAGGGAAACGTGCAGGGTGCTTTGGTGGGAGCTGCCTCCCTGAAGGCAAAAGAGTTTATTGCTCTTGTCAAAAACGCGCTTTGAGAGTAAAGTAGGAAGATTATGGACACCATATCGCAGGGAATGTTTTACAATCCTACCAAGGGATACATGGACCTGGAGGGGGTGATGCGAGAACTTGTTTTGTATTTCCGAGAGAAGCCGCACCGGGATTATGAGATTATCGTTGGATGCGATTCTTCTGCCGTGGAAGAGCCCACGTTTCCCGTAGTCATTGTCGTCTTGCGCAAAAAAGAAGGGGGAAGATTCTTTCTGACCAAGGTTCGCTATCCTGCCCCCCGCAAGTTCTACAATCTGCACGACAGGATTTTGGAAGAAGTGCTTTTGTCCTGCCAGCTTGCCCTCTGGCTTCGAGAAAACTTTGTGCGCGAGGTAGAAAAAGCAGGCCTGGAAACTTTCTACCAACTTCAGTACATTCATGCTGACGTGGGGGAGAATGGGCCCACTCGAGACATGATAAAAGAGGTGACCGGGCTCATCCGGGGCAACGGATTCACGCCCATGATAAAGCCCGAATCCTTTGCCGCCTCGGCAGTCGCTGATAGATTTACATAATCATACCGAGGCGAGCCTCTTCGGTCGCGGACCGATTCTCGTGATTTTTTCATGCCCTCTCTGAATCTGAAAAGCACAATTCTAGACCACCAGGATTTTGTGCGTCAGGTCTATGGATTAAATAATGACCGGTTCTTCGCGACTCCGGATATGCTTATCCAGGTGCAGCGTTTTGTGATGCGCGGTCTCAAGGGAATACGGCAGGAGGATAAGAAGAAAACTACGCTCAATCTCTTGATTGCGCTGAGCTGGTTCATATCTTTGATGAATCAGCTTCATATCAACGTGCAAGAGGCGGCATGGAACCGGTTTCCCGGCCGGTGTTCGTGCTGCGGAAAGTGCCCTTGCATATGCAGAAAAGAGAAGCGAAAGACACGAAAAAGAATCATAGTGAAAAGCGGCAAGGCACCGCGGACCATTGCAGGGTTCCAAAAGATGTTCTCTGCCATTTATCCTCCAGAGAGCAGGACCAAAGAGCAGGCCGGTATTCATCTTGGTGAGGAAGCGGGAGAATTGGCCGAGGCGGTGCTGGCATATCGCGGAAACCGGGAAGGCCAGGACTTTGAAAGCATCGCGAACGAAGGAGCCGATTTTCTCTCGTGCCTCTTTGGTGTGTGCAATTCGTTAGGAATTGACGTTGCAAAAGAGCTTGCCCACTTATTCTCCCGAAATTGTCACGCGTGCAAGAAGACTCCTTGCGAATGCACCTTTTCTTTCATTGTTCAATTCCGTTCGTAGATCTCCCTTTGCTATTTGACCCACACATACAGGCGTGGTAGTATTTCAGCACTGGTATGTATGAAGGAGAGGTGCTTGATATGGAAGGTCAGACGATCATTGTATTAGGTGGGGCAGGTGCCGTTGGAACCGCAATCTGTGAAAGGTTACAGAAGGAGGGCGCGAATGTTGTTGTTGCCGATATAAAGGAT
This sequence comes from Candidatus Wildermuthbacteria bacterium RIFCSPHIGHO2_01_FULL_49_22b, assembly GCA_001823165.1. Lineage (GTDB taxonomy): Bacteria > Patescibacteriota > Minisyncoccia > Minisyncoccales > UBA10102 > 01-FULL-49-22b. The sequence continues at coordinate 22,295 of MHTT01000027.1, read as the reverse complement.
GTGCTGAACCCCGTAGATCTTTCGCAGGAGCAGGAAGTGGAAAAGTTTTTTGGCCAGCTCAAGAAAGACCACCCGCGCATTCATGGGCTTGTATCTTCTGTGTACGGAGGCCCGAATAAACAGTATGAGGGTCTCCACGAAGTCCGCTTTGAGGAGGTTCTAGAGGATATACGCCATACCTTGATTGCACCTTGTAGGGCGATTAAGGCAACGGTTGAATGGATGCGCCAAACAGGAGGGGGCCGTATTGTCGTTATCTCGTCTATCAATGCGCATCTTGCCCTGGGAGAATTAGGGTATGATATAGCAAAGGCAGGTCTTGATAAGTTTGTACTGGAAGCGGCCCTGTCGCATGCACGAGATGGCATTTACATATTCGACCTTGCCCCTGGCACTATCGCCCCAACCCCTGCCTGGCAAGGAGCTGAACAACAAAAAACTCTTGAGGGTATTAGGGCTACAATTCCTGACCATCAGGTGACGACACCCCATGAGGTTGCGGGAATTGTGAGCTTCTTACTTTGTGATGCCACAGCAGTTTCCCTTATTGGGCATCCGATAATCGCGGATCGTTTGTGGGCGCAAAACAAGGTAAGGGGAGGATTTGAGAGATAGGCTTACAGCTTTCTTAAAATTCCAGCATCAGCAAGGCGGTCAGCATCCTGACCGCCTTTATTTTTAAAGAATCGGAATTTTCTCTCTTGTCTTTTTAGTGTGTTCAACTCTTGGAAGATTGATGCTGCAAAAGAGCTCGCCAGCCTCTTTTCTAAGAATTGTCATGTATGCAAAAAGGCTCCATGTGCGTGTACCTTCCAGCATATCGTCGATTTTCGCTCCTGAAAAGTTATGCACAATTGACACTCATCTTTACCATTCTACAATGAAAGAAGAGCAGTGCGCGAGGGATGGTCTCCTCCGCAACTCTTTTGAGAAATCATTTTTCTGAGATGGCAAAAAAG
>MHTT01000027.1:0-21311 GCA_001823165.1 Candidatus Wildermuthbacteria bacterium RIFCSPHIGHO2_01_FULL_49_22b | reverse complement strand
AAAAAGAGAAAGGGAAAGAAAAAGAAGTAGTTTCTTTCTTGAAACCAAACAAAAAGAGAGTACTGTAAAGTTCCTCTCTTTTTGTTTTCCTTGAAATCAGTATATTTTTATGGCATAGTGAAATACTTTACTTATGAACAGAAAGAAAAAGAAAGTATTTGTTGGGATGTCTGGCGGCGTGGACAGTTCGGTAGCGGCGGCCCTGCTTAAGAAAGCAGGTTTTAATGTTGTGGGAGTATATATGAGGTGCTGGACGCAAGGGCCTTGCTGCACCACCCACGAAGATGAACGCTCTGCCCGCCTGGCTGCCTTGCACCTTGGCATTCCCCTATACGTGTGGAACTTTATTGACCAGTACAGAGAGCTGGTTATAGATTATATGCTTACAGGATATCAGCAAGGCATTACCCCAAACCCGGACATGCTCTGCAATAAAGAGATTAAGTTTGGCCTGTTTTTTGAAAAGGCAATGAAGCTGGGTGCAGATTACGTGGCAACCGGACACTATGCCCGCCTTAGTAGGGTCAGACCCTACCAAGTAGGGTCTGACCCTACTATGCATATACTGAAGGGAAAGGACCCTGAAAAAGACCAGTCCTACTTTCTTGCCATGATAGATCCTGAAGTATTGGAAAGGACCCTGTTTCCCGTGGGGGAATATACCAAAGTGCAGGTGCGAAACTATGCAAAGAAGATTGGCCTTCCCAACGCAGAACGGAAAGACAGCCAAGGCATTTGCTTTGTGGGAAAGGTGGAGATAGGGGATTTCCTGCGCCTGCACCTTCCGCAAAAAATAGGTTCCATTGTTTCTGCAAGCGGTGAAGTGTTGGGACAGCATGACGGAGTCCATTACTATACCATTGGCCAGCGCCAGGGACTGGGGCTGGCCGGGGGACCTTACTATGTTGCAGAAAAAGACCTTGTAGCAAACACGCTGATAGTAAGTAGAAAAGAAGAGGATGTGCTGGCAACAGAGATTCTGGTGCAAGGAGTCAACTGGTTTAGTCCTTTAGAGAAGAATGCAGGGCACATTGCAGCAAAGTTCCGCTATCGCCAAGAAGATGTCCTGGTAACCTTAGAACAAAAAGAAAAGAACTCTGTTCTGGTAAAGCCCAGGGTTCCCCAACGGGCAATAACTCCTGGGCAGTTCGCTGTATTCTACAAGGGAGACGAGCTTTTGGGCGGCGGAGTCATCTGTTAGACCTCGGAGGTCTAATAACAACTAATAACAACGGACCTAACAACGGACTAACAACGGAGGTCTCACTACGTCTGGGAGGACTTGTGGTGGAGAAGAAAGAAAGGAGAGTATATTCCCTGGTTAGAGAAAGAGATACGAGCATGAAAACACTTCTTCTTACTTCAGTGAAACGTTAGACACCGAGTGTCTAACAGGTTGCGGGACAAGTGTCTCTTTTACTGGAAGGGATTTTCTGGTATAAACAAAAGATGAAGTCAAATGAAATACGTGAAAAGTATTTGAACTTTTTTCAAAAGAGGGGGCACAGCGTGATACCCTCTGCTTCTTTGGTTCCGGAAAACGACCCCACTACCTTGTTTACCGGGTCTGGCATGCAGCCCTTAATACCATATTTGCTCGGACAAAAGCATCCCATGGGTTCTCGTCTTGCCAATTCCCAAAAGTGTTTTCGGGCAGATGATATTGAAGAAGTGGGAGACAACCGCCACACCACGTTTTTTGAGATGCTGGGAAACTGGTCTCTGGGCGACTATTTCAAACAAGAACAGCTTGCCTGGTTTTTTGAGTTTCTGACCCAAGAGCTTGGCTTGAGTCCAGAGAAGCTGTACGTAACGGTGTTTTCCGGGGATGAGAACAGTGGCATTCCCAAAGACGAAGAATCCATTGCCATATGGAAGCGCCTGTTTGCAGAAAAGGGGATTGAGGCAAAGGATGTGGAGCTTGGCACCCAGGAGGCAGGGTATGAGAAAGGCATGCAGGGAGGGCGCATCTTTGCCTATGATGTCAAAAAGAACTGGTGGAGCAGGGCAGGGGTTCCAGAGGCAATGCCGGTAGGCGAGCCCGGGGGTCCTGACTCTGAAGTGTTTTTTGACTTTGGAACTCCCCACGACGTGAAGTTTGGAGGCACATGCCATCCTAACTGCGACTGCGGAAGGTTTTTGGAAATAGGGAACTCTGTGTTTATGGAATACAAAAAGAAAGAAGACGGGAGCTTTGAGAAACTAGTACAAAGAAACGTTGACTTTGGCGGGGGATTGGAAAGAATCACTGCCGCGGTCTTGGGGAATCCCGACGTGTTCGCAATCGACCTTTTTCCCCACATAATCCAGGAAGTGGAGAAACTTTCCGAGCATTCTTACCGAGAGCCGGCATCCCAGAAATCATTCCGAGTGATAGCAGATCATTTGCGGGCAGCCATCTTTATAATCGGGGACGGCATCATACCCTCCAATACGGAACGGGGTTACTTTGCCCGCCGTCTCATTAGGCGTGCAGTGCGGCACCTCAATCTTTTAGGTGCAACGCGAAGAGGTCTTACGAGTTTGGTTGGTGCTGTCGCAAAAACTTACGAGGAGAGCTACCCCAATCTTTTGCAGAATAAAGAGAACATAGCTGCAGTAATCAGGAGCGAAGAAGAAAGGTTTAAACAGACCCTGGAAGAAGGATTGAAAAAGGTCTCCAAGGTGTTCAAAGCAAAGACTCCCATTGCAAGAGAAAAGTTTGTTGCGTTTATGAATCGCGAGGACAAGAACGATCTCTTGCGCCGGGCGTACCGCGACAAGAGAGGGGGAAAGAAATACGACATCAAAGAGGCAGAACTCACCGCAGAGGAGATTGAGAAAGCGACCTTGAGCGGGAAGGAAGCTTTTGACATGTTTCAATCCTATGGCCTGCCCGTTGACATGGTCCTGGAGTTGGCAACAGAGAGTTCTTTGCTGGTTGATCTGGAGGCATACCGCGATGAGTTTGCAAAACACCAAAAGGTTTCTAGGACTGCCGCTGCCGGCAGATTCAAGGGGGGGCTGGCAGATACCTCCTATGAAACAACCAAGTTGCATACTGCAAACCATTTGCTCTTAGCTGCTCTCAGGAAAGTCCTGGGAGACCATGTGCATCAGCGGGGCAGCAACATTACCGCAGAACGGATACGCTTGGACTTTTCTCATCCTCAGAAGGTTACCCCTGAAGAACTCCAGCAGGTAGAAGATTTGGTGAGTCAAAAGATTCAAGAAGGGCTGAATATGGTCAAAAGAGAGATGCCAAAAGAAGAGGCGCAGAAACTCGGCGCCGAAATGGAGTTTGGGATAAAGTACGGAGACGTAGTTTCTGTGTACTGTGCTGAAGATGACAAAGGAAATGCTTTTTCAAATGAGTTTTGCGGAGGCCCGCATGTGAAGAACACCTCTGAATTGGGTAAGTTCAAGATTGTCAAGGAAGAAGCGGTATCAGCCGGCGTTCGTCGCGTTCGCGCGGTGTTGGAATAACATGATTGGAATAACATGAGTAGTGTAGTACAATAGATTCATGGCGAATTGGAAGATTCAAGACATAGCTCCTCCTAAAAAACTCAAAGGAAAGGAAGGGGGGACTGTCTTGTCCAAAGAACCCGAGAAGGGCGGTCTCAAAAACAGAAGGGGACTGCCGAGGTGGTTTATAGGAGGAATTCTGCCGCTTTTTGTGTTAGCGGTGATTTCTATTGGTGTCGTACATTTCTTCTTTGCCAAGGCCGAAGTTCTCGTGTGGCCCGCAACCCGCACGATTAAGCTCCTGGAACCCATTGTAGCTGAAGTGGAAAGAAGCCAGGCGAATCTGCAAGAGCGCATTATCCCGGCTCGCACCCTGACAACGGAGAAAACCGCAACCCGCTTGTTTGATGCCTCCAGTCGCACCATCAAGGAGGACAGGGCCACAGGGACCATTCGGGTGTTTAACGGCTATACCACTTCTCCCCAGACGCTGATTGCCCAGACCCGTTTTGTTTCAGAAGAGGGAAAGCTGTTTCGGACCCCCGTGAAGATAACCATTCCCGGAGCAACCCAGCAGGGAGGAAAGCTGGTTCCCGGGTTTTTTGACGTTCAGGTTGTGGCCGCGGAACCCGGGGAGGACTACAATATAGGACCCTCTAATTTTTCTTTGCCCGGGCTTTCCGGATTTGAGTCATATACGGCAATCTACGGGGAATCTTCAGAGCCCATGACCGGGGGATCGGAACGGGAGGTCCCCGTGGTTTCAGAGGAGGATATCGCAAAAGCAAAGGAGTCCTTGATTAAAGAGCTTACCGCGAGTGCGGCGCAAGAACTGCTTGCTCAGGCGCCAGAGCAGATGGCAACAAGCAAGGAGCTGGTCTCCATACGGGTAACCGAGGCCGACTCCTTGGTGGATGCCGGAGCTGAAGTGGCCAAGTTCAATGTGCGTATTTCTCTCATTGCCACCGCATTTTTGCTGGCCCAAGCCGACCTCAATACCTTAAGAGACGGATTCCTTAGAGAAGAACTCCAGGAAGGGGAGCGTATTGCGGCAGAGAAGACCCAGACGAGCTTTCAAGAAATTGCAGTCAATCAAGACAACAATACAGTTGCCTTTGAGCTTGGCATTGAAACGGTCGCCTATCAGTATGTGGACCCTACCGAGCTGAAAATCAAGCTCAGGGGAAAGTCAAAAAAAGAGGCAGTGGGCATCCTTGCCTCTTATGACTCTCTTGAAAAAACCGACCTTTCCCTCTGGCCCTTCTGGTTTTCCTTTGTTCCCGAAGACGTGGATAGGATCCGGGTACGCACGGTTGTTGACTAAAGGAATCTTCTTTGATATACTGACCAGCACATGGTATCTGAGGAAAAGCCAGCTGACATAAGACAGGGCGAGGTGATAGAAGCTTTCCCCAGCTTGAAGTTCAGGGTGAAGCTGGAAGATGGAAACGAGATATTGGCGTATCTTGCGGGTCGTCTGCGCATGTTCAAAATCCGCATTCTGCCCGGGGATAAGGTGCAGGTGGAAATGAGCCCTTATGACGCTACCAAGGGGAGAATAGTATATAGAAACAAGTAAGGGACAAAAGGTTGTATGAAGGTTCAGTCAGCGATGAAGAAAATATGCAAGGATTGCAAGATTGTAAAACGCAAGGGGCGTTTCTACGTTATCTGCAAGAAGAACCCGAAGCATAAACAAAGGCAAGGATAACATGTGACATGTGACACCTGACAACTTTGGATTGTCAGATGTCGATTGTTAATTGTCAGTATATGCCACGATTAGCGGGAGTAAACATTCCAGACAAAAAGCAGATCAAAATAGCCCTCAGCTATATTTACGGCATCGGCATTCCCAGCAGCGAGCGCATTCTGCGGCAGGCAAAAATCAACCCTCAAAAGAAAGCAGGGGATTTAAAGCCAGAAGAATTGAGCATGCTGCGAGACATAATTGAAAAAGGATTTAAAATTGAGGGTGAGCTAAGGCGCGAGGTCATGCTCAACATTAAACGCTTGCGGGACGTGGGCTCTTGGCGGGGTTTGCGCCACCAAAAGCGGCTTCCCGTGCGGGGACAGCGCACGAGCACGAATACGAGAACCGTCCGGGGAAATGTAAGAAAGACCGTGGGTTCTGGAAGGAAACCGGCAGCCAGCCCGACATAATCTTTATGGGAAAGAAACGAGTCATTAAGAAAACAGAGAGTAGCGCTGCAAGCACCCTTGCCCCAAGGGCCGCTGCCTCCAAGGGAAAAAGTTTTAAGGAAGGCAGGGTGAGCATTTACTCTTCGTATAACAATACGATACTTTCCTTGGCAGACGGACAAGGCAATGTTGTGCTTACTACGTCTGCGGGGGCGGTTGGATTCAAGGGAACCAAGAAGTCCACGCCCTTTGCGGCTTCCAAGGTTGTCGAAACCTTGTCAGACGCGGCAAAGACGCGGGGGGTAGAGCGCATTGCGGTCATCCTGCGAGGCATTGGGCCCGGGAGGGAATCTGCCTTGAGGTCTCTTGGGACCAAGGGATTTGAGATTCAGTCCATTCGCGACGTGACCCCCGTGCCCCACAATGGACCCAGGCAGAGAAAGGTGAGACGCGTGTAAAGGCATGCAAAAAGGCATCATGAGAAAACGGCGGGGGACTCCCCTGTCTGAATACGGGAGGCAGCTGCAGCAAAAGCAGGACCTGAGGTCCCAGTATAACCTTGCGGAAAACCAGCTGAAAAACTATGTGCAGGAAACGCTAGGAGAGGCCGGGAAGGGCGACCCCCAGGAGCTGTTTTTGCAGAAACTGGAGGGGCGCCTGGACAATGTGGTTTTTCGCGCCGGGTTTGCTCCTTCAAGAAAACAAGCCCGTCAGATGGTTTCCCACGGCCATTTTCTGGTAAACGGAAGAAAAGTAGATGTCCCTTCCTTTCAGGTTAAAAAGGGGGATGTTATCAGTCCCCGGCCGTCTTCCAGGGAGCGAACGCTGTTTAAAAACGCGCAGCTTAGCTTAAAGAAATACGAAGCCCCTTCCTGGCTGCAGCTGGATAAAGAAAAACTTGAGATTGCGGTTCAGCAGCTTCCCACGTTAGCTGAAGCTGCCCCTTCGGTTGAGATTCCTCTTATCTTTGAATTCTATTCCCGCTAAAAAGCTAATAAGCTAACGAAGCTAAGACCTAAAGTATGATTCCGCTTTCCAAAGCAACGAAGGTTGTGTCCAATAAAGAAAACAAAGGTGTTTTTGAGATTGAGGCCCTGTACCCGGGATACGGGGTAACCCTGGGTAACAGCCTGAGACGGGTACTCTTGTCTTCCCTGGAGGGAGCCGCGGCGACACAGGTAAAGATAAAAGGGGCGCTCCATGAGTTTGCAGCGCTCTCTGGCGTGAAAGAAGATGTCTTGGGCATTCTATTAAACATAAAACAGATTCGCTTCCGTGTATTTGGGGAGGGCTCCTTTTCTGCGACCCTGAAAGTGAAAGGGGCAAAGGAGGCAAAGGCAGGGGATTTTAAGACCCCTACCCAGATTGAAGTCGTCAACAAGGATTTGGTGCTTGCCCATCTGACCGACAAGTCCGCGGAACTGGAAGTTGAAATTGAAGTTGGAAAAGGAGTAGGGTATGAAGCGGCAGAAAGCAGAAAGAGAGGGAAGGAAGAAATCGGCAGCATTTCTTTAGATGCCGTGTACACCCCGGTGCGAAGGGTAAGTTTTCGGGTAGAGCAGATGCGCGTGGGAGACCGGACCGACTTTGACCGTCTCATCATGGAGATTGAGACTGACGGAACCATGAACCCGGAAACCGCGCTCAAGGAAGCAGCAGGCATTTTAGTAAAACACTTTGAGATTGTTGGAGAGGGGTTGAAGACCGAAGAGACAAAGCAGGCAGCGGCTCTAAAGCCCAAGACCAGGAGAACTGCTGGCGCAAAGAAACCCGCAGGGAAAAAACCCAGGGCAAAGAAGGCGGCGGCAAAGAAAAAATAATGAAAAAGCGCATCAAACAACGAACGATTGGCCGAAAGACGGGACCCCGGAAAGCTCTGCAAAAGAGTTTGCTGCGCTCTTTGATTCTGGCAGGAAAGATTCAGACGACCCAGGCAAAAGCAAAGGACATTTCTCCTCTTGCAGAAAAGCTGGTCAGCAAGGCAAAGAAAGGCAAGATGAGTCAGGTGAGGCAGCTGTCAGGACTTCTGGGAAACGAGGCCGCAAAGAAACTGATTGAGGAGATTGCTCCCCGATACCAGGAGCGCAAAGGCGGCTACACGCGCGTGATAAAACTGCAGCCGCGCAGGTCGGACGCCTCCCCCCGCGCGATTATTGAGTTCACATAACCATGGAACGAAAAACTTACACCCTGAACGCGCAGGGGCGCTCTTTAGGACGTCTGGCTGTTGAAGTCGCCCTGCTTTTGAGGGGAAAGCAGAAGGGTGAGTTTTCCCTGGAAAAAGACGCGGGGGACTTTGTGACGGTTCAGAACTTCAGCAGGGTGCGTTTTACCGGAAGGAAGCCGCAGCAAAAGCACTATTTCCGCCATTCCGGGTATATAGGGAGTTTAAAAGCGACGAGCTTGGACAAGCTGTTTGAGAACAGGCCGCAGGAAGTGCTCCGAAGGGCTGTGTGGGGCATGCTCCCGAACAACAAATTGAGAACTCTCCAGATAAAGCGATTGAAGGTTGAACTCTAAAGGTATGGCAACCAAGCAAACTGTGAAAGTTGCCTCAACGGCGACTCGTAAAAGAGGCGGGAAGTCGGCCGCAAGGCAGAAAGAGAAAAAAGAAGAGGGGCGCTATTGGGCTGCAACTGGAAGGCGGAAAACTGCCGTGGCAAGAGTACGAATTAAGACGGGAGCAAGAACCAAGTTCCTCGTGAACCAGAAACCATTTGAGGACTACTTTCAGAAAGCAGAGGACCGCATCATTGCCCAAGAGGCCTTGGAAAAGGCAGTCCAGGGAAAGGCCTTTGAGGTGAGCGTCCTGGTTCGGGGTGGCGGCCTACGAGCCCAGGCGGAAGCTACGCGCCATGCTCTGGCCCGCGCCCTGGTGGAATGGGACAGCTCTATACGAGAACACATGAAGGCCTTGAAGTTTTTGACACGAGACCCCCGAATGAGAGAACGAAAGAAGTTCGGATTAAAGAGGGCAAGACGCGCGCGCCAGTGGCGAAAGAGATAGGTTTTATTTCACCAGGTTCTCTGAAACCGAGAAGGCGCCTTCAGACAAAACGTAGAGGGCGCCTTTTTTGTTGTCAAAAAAGAGCTCTGGGTTTGGAAATTTTGCAACTTCTGCGATATTCAGGCGGTCTCGGTCGTCAATCTCAACTGCCTTCACGGCATCTTCCAGCGAAAACAGGAGGTAAGAAGATCCTATCCACGAGAGCTGCTTTGGAGGATTGGAGAATCTGGTGAGCAAAACAAGCTCGCCTTCTTGGTGCCGGGGCTGCCCAGTTTCTTCTTTGAGGAACAATACCCATAATTCAGAATTGTTTCGTATGGCTGCCTTTGCGTGGTCCGGGCTCAAGAACACTTCAAGGACAGGGGAAAGAACTTCTTGCCTTTTTACAGCTCCCTTTTTTTGAAGCGAGAGCGCGGAATCTTGCAAGAGCAAGACAGAATCCCCGGCGTGATAGAGCGCGGAAGGAACCTCCTTTTTGGGGACAATCAAGGACTCCGCAAACACCTGGGCGCCAGCTTGCAAAGAAAGGTCTTGTTCCCGCAGGGCTCCTTTTTCATCCAGCCACATGACCCAGCTGCCGTCTGGCTCAAATGCCACAACGTTGTTTGCAACGGCCTTTGGGGCCTCTTTTTCTTCATATGCGACAGAAAACAGTATCTGGGTTGTATTCAGAAACTTTGTGAACACAATGCGCCTTGAATCTGAAGGGAGAAACTCTATTTCTCCAATGCCTTCCCCGAGATATTCCAGGCCGCAGGGATTTTGAAAGCAAGGTTGGTCAGATGAGATGCTGTGGATTTCAGAAACAACTTGCTCGTTGAGGCCTCGCCGCAGCAAGAAACGCTTTGAGTCCTCTGCCCATGTAATATGCAGGACTTTATCTTTTGAGCTTGTTTGCCGCAGGAAAGGTTCTTCTCCCAGCGTCCTCAAATTTAAGAGGCGCAGCTGCCAGGAACTGCCAGAACTCTGCTTTTCCAATAGGGCATACTGCTTGTCCGGCGAAATCCAGAAACGCAAGACCTGGTCTGCAATCTGCTGGAAGGCGGGGTTTTCTTTAAACAGCAGGACGCTCTTCGCTTCCGTGACGCTGTGCTCCTTTACCTCAAGTGTTTTTTGCCAGGAATGATATCCTTCCTTGGCGATTTCCACCGCGTAGCTGCCGGGGAAAAAGTTCCTGGTAAGGGCGGACCCGAACAGAAAATCGGTCCGCTTGACCAGTTTTTCGTCAACAAGGACGTCTGCCCTCAAGGGTACTGCCTTTACATAAAAAGCGCCTGTCTGTGTTATGCGTCTGCTGGCAAGGTCAATGCGGTATCCTTGAGAATACAGCATAAGGGCGGGAGCTAATACAAAAAAAAGACCGAGAAGCGAAAGAAACAGCAGGGTTCTCTGGCGTTTGGTCATAATGTTTGAGTATACGGCAAGTTGACAAAGCAGACAAGGTGGGGTATATATAGCGTAGCAAATTTCATAGGGGGCGATTCATGGCGACAGTAGCTGAAATTCAGGAGCTCTATGACCAGGGGAAGATCCCGGAAGCGATGGCTGCTGTACGGGGAGAGGTCTGCAAGAAACGGCAGTCAGACAACCCTGAGATTCCGGAGCTGTGCGCCATTCGTGCCTGGTGTCATTATCGGCGGCGCGAGTGGGACAACGTGCGTAAATGGCTTGGTAAAGCGGGCAATACCCTTTGGGCAGAGCGCCTCCGTGCGTATATGGCTTCATACGTCGATAAAGACGATGAAGTGCTGGCACGCATAGCGCAAGAACTTGGAGACGACGTGAGCGTACAGAACGCTCTTGTGATCCGGGCTCGGGATCCAGACAGTGAGGTCGTTATCCTTAATGAGCTGGAAGGTATCCTCGCTCGTTTTGGCAACCAGACCGAGGTGGATGTCGCCAATCTTTTCCATAACGCAGCCCGTCTCCTCCTTGTTAAGGGTAGTACCAAAGAGCATTGGTGGACTGCCCTTGGAATGATGGAGGACGCACTCGTGCGATATGGCTCTAAGTCACATTGGCATCATAGAGCTGCCGCGTGGTACTGGGAAAGCCATATCTTTGAGCGGCTCCGCGATAAAGAAAATGCTTTGCGCGCCGTGTCGAAGTCCCTGTTTCTTTGGGACAGGGCTCTGGAGTTAGACCCTGGCAATCAAGGGTTTCGTACGAATCAGCAGAACGCCCTCAAGAGACAGGCAGAGCTTGTCAACAGGTAGTAGTGTCATGCAACCACTACGACAAGCCTTTCAGGAAGGCGCCGTTTCTCTCTACGAAAGGGAACTGGCGCCTTTTTTATTTTCAGAGAATAGTAGAGAATAGTAATAGTTTGTATTAACATTAATGCTATCACCTTAGTATTTATACATCATGGATATGATATCTGTGGATAAACACTATTGCTATCGCATCAGTGTTAATACATACTAAACATATATGGGAATCAAAAAATACCGGTATTATTGGAAAAAACCCAAGTCAGAGATTACAAAAGACATTCTTTTCTGCATACTTGCAGCTGGAGCAGTGGTCGTCGGGGGAGGGATGGTTGCTGGAGGCATGGCGCAGAATCTATGGATGCAGCCGTCTCTCAAAAAGTATCCAAAGCGCAATCTTCAAGGTATGTTTTCTTATTTACGAAAACGCGGCTTGATACAACAAGAGATACACAACCATCAGATCTATATTTCCTTGAGTGAGGAGGGGAAAAAGAAAGCTGGGATATTTCAGCTCAACGAACTTAAAATTCCGCGACCCAAGAAATGGGACAAAAAATGGCGAATCCTTTTATTTGATATTTCTGAGAAACGAAAGATACGGAGGGAAGCGCTAAGAGGAATGTTAAAACAGCTGGGATTCTACCCACTTCAAAAAAGCGTTTGGGTGCATGCATTTGAATGTCAAGCAGAGATGGAACTCCTCAAAGATTTTTTTGGCTTCTCAAATCAAGAGATACGTTTAGTATTATCAAGTGAAATAGGGGAGACGACAGAGTTAAAACAGATATTTAATTTGGATAAATACTAATGCTATCGCTTTAGTGTTATGTTAAGATAATCATTTGGCGGTTTTATCCAGTTGCAAAATGCAGGGATTCCAGGTAGCATGAGGGGAGATTATGGAACGATTCATCATGCACGGAGGAAATCCCTTGAAGGGGGAAATTGATGTTCGGGGTGCAAAGAACGCTTCTTTTCCGGCTTTGGCAGCCGCCATCCTCACTAAAGAAGATTGCATTATACGAAACCTGCCTTTAATTGAGGATGTATTTTGCACCATCGAGATTTTGAAAAGCATGGGAGCGAAAGTGGAGATGCAGGGGCCGAGAACTGTGAAGGTTAACACCAGAAACCTGGATCCAAGTACCATTGACAAACAAGCGGTGTTGCGGTTTCGAGGATCCGTACTCTTCTATGGTCCCTTGCTGGCGCGTTTTGGGAAAGTGCGTCTTCCCCAGCCAGGGGGCTGCATTATCGGAGCTCGCCCCATAGATACTCATCTGGACGCGTTCTCTCAGCTGGGTGTAAAGATTCATCCATATCGTCAGGGATTTGAACTGGAGTTTTCAGGCAAATTCAAAACAAACGAGGTGGTGCTTAATGAGTTTTCCGTTACCGCAACAGAAAATATTCTCTTGTTTGCTGCGTTGAGGAAGGAGCGCATCACCATAAAGATTGCGGATTTGGACTACCAGGTACAAGAGTTAATGCATGTTCTCCAAAAAATGGGAGCGTGGGTGCGCCTTGCAGGATTGCATGAAATATCAATACGGGGGAAACAACACTTGAATGGATTTACTCATACCCTGATTCCAGATCCCATTGAAGCCGGCACCTTTATTGTTCTGGCGGTAGGAACAAAAGGAAACGTGCTGGTAAAAAATGTCCCCTTTCGGTTTCTTCAATTCTTTTTCAAGAAACTGAAAGATTTTGGAGCTGACTTTAAAATTCTCCCCCGGAGTTCCCGCATTGCAGACGTTCGCATAAAACCCGCAACGAAGCTGGTCATAGACAAGATACAAAGCTTTATTTACCCTGGCATTCCTTCAGACCTGCAGTCCGTGTTTGGGGTTTTGGCGACCCAGACCAGGGGTTCCACGCTTTTACACGACCCCCTGTATGAAGGGCGCCTAAAGTACTTGGAAGAGTTAAACAAAATGGGAGCAGAAATCTACTTTACCGACCCGCACCGCGCCATTATCAACGGACCCACCAAGCTTAGGGGAGCCGACCTCGGCGCCTTTGACCTAAGAGGGGGAGCTGCCCTCATCATGGCCTCGTTGATGGCAGAAGGGAAGAGTACCCTAAGCAACATCTACCAAGTGGACCGGGGATATGAGAGGATAGAAGAGCGATTGCAGAAACTGGGAGCAGACATCAAACGTGTTAAGACATGAGCATTTTTGTACCGAAAATTGGTATTGACCTAGGAACCAGAAATTCCCTTGTTTTTGTTCCCAGAAAAGGCATTGTTCTGCAGGAGCCCTCTGTAGTTGCCGTTTCTTTAGCTGACAACAGCATTTTGGCTGTAGGGGAGGCGGCAAAAGAGATGACCGGGCGCACCCCAGACAGCATACGCGTATACCGCCCCATGCGGGACGGCGTGATTGCCGACTACCGGGTTACCCTTGCCATGCTCCGCTATTTCCTGAAAAAGGTAGTCCCAAGGTATCAATTTCTCAAGCCCGAGGTTCTTATCTCCGTTCCGGCTGGCATTACGTCCACGGAACGCCGGGCTGTGGTAGAAGCAACGATGCAGGCCGGGGCGCGGGCCGCGTACGTGGCAAAGGAACCCATTTTGGCTGCCATTGGGGCCGAGATTCCTATTAATTCTACTGCAGGACACATGATTGTGGATATTGGAGGGGGAACCTGCGAGGTCGCGGTCATTTCTCTGGGAGGCATTGTTGGTTTCTCGTCCCTCCGGGTTGCGGGGGACAAAATGGACCAGGCCATTTCAGAGTATGTGAAGCGAAAGTATAATCTTGCGGTTGGCGAAAACACCGCAGAAGAAATCAAGATAAAGATTGGCTGCGCGATTCCTTTGAAACCCGAGGTCACCATGGATATTAGGGGGCGCGACCTGGCGGCGGGATTGCCCAAAAACATTCAGCTGACGTCCACGGAAATTTCCCAGGCCGTGCAAGAGCCCCTGACAGAAATTGTCATGATTATCAAATCCCTGCTCCGGGAGACCCCGCCGGAGCTTTCAGCCGACATCATGGACAAAGGCATGATTATCTCCGGGGGAGGAGCCCTGCTCAAGAACATTGACCAGCTTATCTCGCAAACCATAGGAGTCCCGTGTTTTGTGGCAGAAGACCCCTTAACGTGTGTTGTCAGGGGGGCGGGGGCCGTGCTGGACAATCTGGATGCATACAAAAGAAGCATCATGACAAAGAGATGAGCGAATCCTCAAAGCATCTCACCTATTTAAAAACAGCAGTGGCGCAAGGAAAGCTTGGCCATGCATACCTTTTTTCCGGCAACGACAGGGAAGAAAAGGAGAAGCTGGTTGCTGAGTTTGTTTCTTTTTTACTGGGCGGCAAAGTGCGCGGAGCTGACCCCGATGTAATGTTTGTGAACCCGGAAAACGGAGAAATTGGAATTTCTCACATACGGAAGCTCAAAGAGCGCTTAAGCTACAGGGCGTGGAGCGCCCCGTATAAGGTGGGGATAATCAAGGAAGCTGAGCGCATGAACCAGGAAGCCCAATCCGCCTTTCTGAAAATTTTGGAAGAACCCAAGGGAGACACGCTCTTTCTGCTGCAGGTTTCTCATGCAGAGCTTTTACTGGACACCATTCGTTCTCGCGCCCAGGAACTCAAGCTGTATGCCTTTGATAAAGAAAGAAAAGGAGCGCTGGGACTGTTAGAAAAGCTGCGCAGGGCCTCGCTGGCAGACCGGTTTGCCTTTGCTCAGGACGCAGCAGGAGACCCCCAAAAGCTCCAGGAAGTTTTTCTAGAACTGGAACAGGAAGCGCGCCGAGAGCTCCATGAAGAGCTCAAAGGAGGAAAAATTGCGTCTATAAAGTTTTTGCGCGTGCTTCAGGAGACGCTACGCGCCGTGCGAGGCACGCGGGTGAATCTGCGGCTTGCCGCAGAACGAGTGCTGCTTGAATTGTAGCCATGGTTAAACAGATTATTGAAAAGACAAAGCCGGAGCTGGAGAAAGCAGTTGGATTTTTCGGTCAGGAGCTGGCCAAGATACGCACTGGGCAGGCAAGCCCAGCCCTTGTAGAAGATATTATGGTTGACGTGCAGGGCCAGACCCTTGCCTTAAAGCAGCTTGCAGGGATTTCTTGTCTCGAGCGCCGTCAGATTTTGATTGCGCCCTGGGACCCCTTGTATTTGGGTCCCATAGAAAAGGCGTTGTTCAAGGCCCAGCTCGGCGTTTCCCCAGTAGTTGAAGGAAAAGTAGTGCGTATCACTCTTCCTTCCTTAACGCAAGAATACAGAGACGTTCTGCTGCGCCTGTTGTCAGAAAAATCAGAGCAGGCAAAGCAGGTCTTGCGGAAATGGCGGGACGTGGCATGGGGAGAAATTCAGGAAGAAGCAAGAAAAGGAGTTATTCGGCAGGACGACAAGTTCAAGGGCAAAGAAGACCTGCAGAATCTGGCGAACCAATACGCCAAAAAGGTTGATGAGGCCGTAGAGAGAAAAAAACAGGAGATTGAACGATAATCATGACTCTTTTTGTTGTTCTGTTTAGTTTTCTTGCCCTGGTCGTGCTCCATGAACTTGGCCATTATCTCTTTGCTAAAAAGTACAACGTGAAGGTAGAGGAGTTTGGTATAGGGCTTCCCCCGCGCCTGCTGGGAAAAAAAATCGGAGAAACGATATACTCCATAAATCTTCTTCCGCTTGGCGCCTTTGTGCGTTTGGAAGGGGAGGAGCGCGCAGCCCCGGGGCCCAGGAGCTTTAGTTCAAAACCCTTAGGGCAGCGGGCTGTCATTGTGGCAGCAGGAGTCGTTGCCTTTTGGCTGGTGGCCGCCCTCATCTTTACTGCGCTTGGCATGACAAGCGGGATTCCAACAGGAATCGGAGACGAAGAGGTTCAAGGGATGGTGAATCCAAAGGTGCAGATTTTGGGCGTGGCAAAAGATTCTCCCGCTAAGGCAGCCGGCATTGAGCTGGGGGACAACATAGAGAAAATCACAAATCACGAATCACAAATCACAATCAAGCCCATTACAATTCGCGAGGTGCAGGAATTCACAAAAGAGAATGCTGGTCAGGAACTCTTCTTTACACTTCAACGAGGGAACGAACAGCGAGAGGTGCAGCTTACTCCTCGTATTGATGCGCCAGCCGGTGAAGGACCCATTGGGGTTGCTTTGGTGAGAACCGCGTTTGTAAAGTATGCTTGGTGGGAAGCTCCCTTTCGGGGCATTGAGAGGACTGCCGCCTTGACCTATGAGATTTTGCGGGGCCTTGGCGCTTTGCTCGTGAACCTTGCGCGGGGCCAGGGGTTGCCGAGGGGTATTGAGGTTATGGGCCCGGTGGGCATTGTCTCTGTGCTGGCTAACTCTTTTTCCCTGGGCGTGCCCCAGTTCCTCTCTTTTTTTGCGGTCCTCGCCGTATACCTTGCCTTGTTTAACGCCCTGCCTATACCCGTGGTGGACGGGGGGAAACTGCTGTTTTTGGGCATTGAGGCCTTGCGCAAAAAGCCCATTCCCGAACTCTGGGAAAAGCGCATGTCTGCTTTTGTGTTTGTGCTCTTGCTTACTTTGATGATTTTGGTAACAATTAAAGATATTGCAAGAATCTTGTGATATGAAAAGCAAGCATCTCTATGCGTTTTAGAAGGATTTAAAAAAGCGGCTTAAAAACTCCAAGTTCAAAAAAGCATGGGATGAGCTTGAGAAAGTTTGTGTTTTCAATCGAGTGAGCAAAAACTACAATACTAGCTAGTATTGTAGTTTTGTTTGAGCATACCGCGTTGAGAAAGGTTATTTTCAGCGATCGCTGAAAATAAAACAGAAACTGATTGCGGTTATAGATTCACGATCGTGAGTTTATAGTCGTCCCGCCTTCCAGCTGCAAAAGATGAGATACATCGGCAAGACCCCCGAGTATCCATGCAAAGAACTAGGGTACTGTGCATGTCTGACTTGCACAGAATTACTTGCACAGAATTATTGCATTAAGTTGTGTGGGGGTGTTAGACATTGAGCGTCTATCAGGTTTGGGCGAAGTGCTTGCTGGCGCGCGAAAGGGCACGCTTTACTTTTTGATGTAATTGTTTCAGAATAGGGCAATATGAGGCAGTCGGAACTCTTTAGCAAAACGCAGAAATCCGCCCCAAAAGACGAAACGTCTATGAACGCCCAGCTCCTCATTCGGGCCGGTTTCATTCATAAAGAAATGGCAGGGGTCTATTCCTACCTGCCTTTGGGATTGCGCGTGCTGCGCAATATTGAACGGATTGTTCGTGAGGAGATGAACGCCCTGGGGGCAATAGAAGTGTTCTTGTCTTCTTTGCACCCCAAAGAGAACTGGCAGACAACGGGCAGGTGGAAGACCATGGATGACCTGTACCGGCTCAAAGACCGGGGAGACCGGGAGTTTGCCTTGGCCGGAACCCACGAGGAAGTCATTGTCCCTTTGCTCAAAAAGTTTGTGAGTTCATACAAGGACCTGCCTCTGGCAGTGTATCAAATTCAAAACAAGTTCCGCGACGAACTCCGGGCAAAGTCGGGCTTGCTGCGGGGAAGGGAATTTTTAATGAAAGACCTCTACTCGTTTCATGCCAATAAAGAAGACATGCTTCAATACTACGAAAGGGCAAAGGAGGCATACCGAAACATCTTTTTTCGAGTTGGGCTCAAAGCCATAGAGACCGAGGCGAGCGGGGGGACCTTTTGTGATTTTTCCCATGAATACCAGGTGGCTACCGAGGCCGGAGAAGATGAAATTATCTACTGCCCCGGAGGCGACTTTGCAGCCAACGTTGAGGTAAGGAAGGTGAAAGAGGGAAAGCAATGCGACCTTGGCCACGGTCCTTTGCAGAAAGCAAAAGCCATTGAGGTGGGAAACATCTTTCCCTTAAAGGACAAGTTCTCCAAAGCGTTTAAGCTTACTTTCAAAGATGAGAAGGGGAAAGAACATTTGGTGCAGATGGGATGCTACGGCATTGGCCTAGGGCGTCTTATGGGAACCATTGTTGAGGTGCACCATGATGAAAGAGGCATTATCTGGCCCAGGGAAGTCGCTCCCTTTCTGGCGCACGTGATTTCCCTGCCCGGCGGAGAAAAGGCAGCAGAAAACGCATATGAGGAACTGCAGGATGCCGGAATTGAAGTATTGTTTGACGACCGGCAAGAAAGCCCAGGTGTAAAACTTGCCGATGCTGACTTGCTGGGCATGCCTTTTCGCGTGGTTTCTTCTGAAAAAACCACATCAGAGGATTGTTTTGAGGTAAAAAAGAGAGACAAAGGAAAAGCGGAGTTGCTCAGGAAAACGGATGTAGCGAGTTTTCTCACAAAGAGGACATGAAAAAGATTCTGCGAAAACTGCTGTCTTACCTTGGGCAGGACATTGCCATTGACTTGGGAACGGCAAACTCCTTGGTGTACGTGCGGGACCGGGGCATCGTTATTCAAGAGCCCTCGGTGGTTGCCGTAAATCAGAAGACCGGGCAGATTTTGGCTATTGGAAGCGAGGCAAAGAAAATGGTAGGGAGAACCCCGGCCCACATCGTGGCAACGCGCCCCCTGGTAAAGGGAGTGATTTCTGACTTTGAGGTGACCGAGCAGATGCTTCGGTATTTCATCAACAAGGTGGCGCGAAGAAAGCTCCTGTTTTCCCCGGGGCCGAGGGTCATTGTAGGAATTCCCTTTGGCGTGACGGAAGTGGAAAAGAAAGCGGTCCAAGATGCCACCTTAAATGCCGGAGCCCGTGAGGTTTACCTTATTGACGAACCCATGGCAGCCGCCATTGGTTCCAGGCTCGCCGTGCAGGAAGCCGGGGGGAACTTCATCGTGGACATTGGCGGAGGCACAGCCGAGGTAGCCATCATTTCCTTGGGCGGCATTGTGACGGCAAAATCCCTGCGCATTGCGGGAGACAAGCTGAATGAAGATATCATTCAGTTCGCGCAAGAGGAATACAAGCTGCTTATCGGTGAGCGCACCGCAGAAGCTCTGAAAATAGGCATTGGTTCGGCTTACCCCTTAAAAGAGAAAAAGGAAATGCCTCTGCGCGGCCGCAACCTGGTGTCTGGACTCCCCGAGGAAATCATGGTGTCTGACGTTGAGGTAAGAAAAGCAATGGAGCGTTCCGTGCGCCAGATTGTTGGAGAAATCAAGGCGGCCGTGGAGCAAACGCCCCCGGAATTATTGGCTGACATTATGGTGGGAGGCATTCATCTTTCGGGGGGCGGGGCCCTGTTGCGGGGGCTGGACACGCTCATTGCCAAAGAGACCAAGATTCCAACCGCCACCGTGGAAGACCCGCTTACCGCAGTGGTGCGGGGAGCCGGCATGGTGCTAGAGAACCTGGATGAACTGCAGGACGTATTGGTGGAAACCAATGACTTGGAGCCGCCGCGATGATTGACAAAGAACAGGTACAACATATTGCAAAGCTTGCCAGGATTAGCTTGACAGAAGAAGAACTTTCCCGATACCAGCAGGATTTGTCTGCGATCCTGAACTATTTTGACATTCTCAGAAAGGCAAACACCGAAGAAACAGAACCCATGACCCACTCAACATATCACAAGAACGTTGCGAGAGAAGATGTTCCAAAGAGAGAGCGGCCCGAGATTATCACTGCCATGCTGGAGTTGGCTCCTTGCGTTAAAGATGGATTCTTTAAAGTAAAAGCGATTCTTTCTTCCAAATCATGTTAAAAAAACAAGAAAAGGGCGGGATTAACCTTTGGGAGCTGACCATAGAGAAAGCCCAGGAAGGGTTGAGAACAAAGGAATTTTCCGCTTCAGAGCTTGTGGAAGCTGCCCTCCGGAATATAGAAGAACTGGAACCCAAGCTCCACGCCTTTCTGACCCTGACTCCGGAGCTTGCGCTTGAGGCCGCCCGGACAGCAGACGAGAGAATCGCACGGGGAGAAAAGCTGCTCGCGCTTTCTGGCATTCCCTGTTCCTTGAAAGACGCAATCTTGGTGCAAGGGGTGCCTTGCACTGCGGGTTCTCGCATGCTGGAACACTATATTGCTCCGTACGACGCTTTTGTGAGCAAAAAACTTAAGGAGGCAGGGGCCGCAATTATGGGAAAGACCAACATGGATGAGTTTGGCATGGGGGCCTCCACGGAGCATTCTGTTTTTGGACCCACCAAAAATCCAGCTGACCCAGAGCGGGTTGCCGGAGGGAGTTCGGGAGGGTCTGCTGCCTCGGTTGCCTTGGGAGAATGCGTGATTTCTTTGGGGGAAGACACGGGGGGCTCCATTCGCCAGCCAGCTTCCTTTTGCGGAGTCGTTGGGCTGAAACCCACCTACGGAGCGGTTTCAAGAGCCGGTGTCATTGCCTTGGCGTCCTCCTTGGACCAGGTAGGTCCTTTTGCGAGAACAGCCAGGGATGCTGAAATTTTGTTTAACGTTATTCGCGGCAAAGACCCCCTTGATTCAACATCAGTAGATTGTCCATACAAACCACAAACCACAAACTACAAACTGCAAGATTTGCGAATAGGCGTTCCCAAAGAATATTTTGCAAAAGGCCTGGAAGCTGGGGTGGAAAAGGCAGTGCGGCAAGCCATACAAAAGTTTGAGAAAGCCGGAGCGCGCGTGGCACAAATACAGCTTCCTTATACCGAATACGCCCTGGCTGCCTACTACGTTATTAATATGTCAGAGGCCTCAGCAAACCTGGCGCGGTATGACGGGGTTCGTTATGGACTTCACCAGGAAGAGTCAGACCTCTTGCAAGAATACCTTGATTCCAGGGGCGCTGGACTGGGCAAGGAGGTCAAACGCAGGATTATGCTGGGCACCTATGCTTTGTCTGCGGGATACTATGAAGCGTATTACCTTAAAGCCCAGAAGGTTCGCTCGCTGCTCAAGCAGGACTTTGATAAAGCGTTCACGGCAGTGGACGTGATTATGGGGCCTACAAGTCCGGTCTTGCCTTTTAGGTTGGGGGAACGAATCCAGGACCCTTTGGCAATGTATCTTGTTGATGCCTATACTGTTCCTGCCAACGTGGTTGGGCTCCCCGCGATCTCTTTGCCCGCTGGCAGGGTTGGCAACCTTCCCGTAGGGCTTCAGGTCATGGCTCCCGCATTCGCGGAAAACCTGCTGTTTGAACTAGGCAAAACCTTTGAGAACTTGTAGAATGAAGAAACATGGAGGATTTCATCAGAACGCTTTCTGCTGTCAACAACGCCGAGCTGCAAGAGTCCCTGGCGTCTTTTCGATGGGTTTTCATAGCCCTTTCCGCTGTTTTGCTGCTGTTTGTGCTTTCTGCGCTTTTGCGCAGCAGCTGGATAAAGTTTACCTACCTTTTTGACATTACCGAGTTTTTTACCTTCCGGCCCTATGGATTGCGCAGGATGGCCGGGCGATGGCAGAAGGTAAAGACTCGTCTGGAAACCGCCAACGAGGAAGAGTACAAACTTGCCGTTATTGAGGCGGACGGCATATTGAACGATATTCTCTTACGCATGGGTTTTCGCGGGGAAACCCTGGGCGACCGTTTGAAGACCTTGACAACTGCCATTATCCCCAATCTTTTGGAGGTAGAGAGGGCGCACCAAACCA
>MHTT01000026.1:3459-8858 GCA_001823165.1 Candidatus Wildermuthbacteria bacterium RIFCSPHIGHO2_01_FULL_49_22b | reverse complement strand
ACGGACTTCACCTCTTGGCCCTGCAACACCAAACCCGCCTCGAAGGTCTCCAGGATGCTGTAGTCGTGGTACGCCTTTCTGTTTTCTGCCAATGTCGGCATACCTTCATTCTAGGGGAAATGTGCTACGCCCCGCACCATTTTATTATTTATTGAGGGTTTCCCTGGGTATAGTGTACATCAATTCTTCCAGAGATTTCAATCCATTGCAAAGAAAAATGGTGCGGGGTACATTGAAATCAGGCATGATAGTTGAAGAACTCAAAAAGGTTGTTCAGAAAGCCCTTAAGCAAGAAGCCGAGGTTGTCTTTGAGCACCCGGAAAACCCAGAGCACGGTGATTATTCCACCAACGTTGCCTTGGCATTGGGGCAAAAGACGGGGCAGAATCCAAAAGAACTTGCCGAGGGCATATTGTCAAAAGTCAAAAGTCAAAAGTCAAAAATTATCGATCACATCAAGGTTGCAGGCCCCGGCTTCCTGAACTTTTTCTTGAGCCAAGAATATCTTTTCAAAGAACTGCAGAAGATTGTGAGACAGAAAGAGAAGTACGGAAAGGCAAAGAACCAAAAGAAAAAGGTGATGGTAGAGTTCACCGACCCCAATCCATTCAAGGAGTTCCATATTGGCCACCTGTACAGCAATATCGTGGGGGAATCTTTGTCTCGGTTGTTTGAGGCCACTGGGGCTGCGGTGAAACGGGCAAACTATCAAGGAGATGTGGGGCTGCATGTTGCCAAAGCGATTTGGGGCATGACAAAAGCATTGCAGTATAAGATGCCCAGGGATAGCGATTCTTTAATTGAGAAAGTTCGATGGCTTGGAATGTGTTATGCTGCCGGAGCGTGGGAGTACGAAGAAGGAAAACAGTCAAAGAAAGAAATAGTGGAGCTGAACGAGAAAATCTTTGCGCAAGACAAGGAAATTCAAAAGTTATATAAAAAAGGAAAAGCATGGAGCTTGGAATATTTTGAAACAATCTACAAACGCTTGGGAACAAAGTTTGATTATTACTATTTTGAAAGCGAGGTAGGAAAAACAGGCCTGGTTTTAGTGCAGAAAGGACTGGAGAAAGGGATTTTTGAAAAGAGCCAAGGAGCGATTATCTTCCCAGGAGAGAAGTACGGCCTCCACAGCAGGGTGTTTATCAACTCTCAAGGCCTCCCGACCTATGAGGCAAAAGAGCTTGGATTGGCCCCCACAAAGTATAGAGATTTCAAGTACGATCTCTCGCTCATCATCACTGGCAACGAAATCATTGAATACTTTAAGGTGCTGCTGGTAGTCCTCAAGGAGATTGAACCAAAGCTTGCAGAGAAAACCAGGCATATATCCCACGGCATGGTGCGCCTGCCCGTAGGCAAGATGTCCAGCCGCACCGGAAGCGTTATTACCGCAGAACAGTTGATTGACGAGGTGAAAAGCAGGGTACGCAAAATCATGGAATCCTCGGGGACGGGGAGCGAGATTCCGCAGCGAGAGCAAGGGGTAACAGCAGAGGCCATTGCGGTGGGAACGGTGAAGTACGCGTTACTGCATGTGAGATTGGGGAAAGACATTATTTTTGACTTTGAGAAATCCCTGAGTTTGCAGGGGGACAGCGGCCCCTACCTACAGTACACCTACGCCAGATGCAAAAGCATCCTGCGCCAGTCAAAATTTAATTCAAAACTTAATTCCATTAAGTTTAAACTTAGTGGAATTAAGTTATCCACAGAAGAAGAGAGGATATTGAGGTTGCTGTATCGATTTCCGGAAGTGGTAAAAGATGCAGGAGAACAGTTCTCCCCCAATCTGCTGTGTAGTTTTGTGTTTGAGGTAGCCCAGGCGTACAACAACTTTTATAACACCCATAGGGTTTTGCAGGCAGAAGATAAAGCCACAAAGCAATTCCGGCTTTTGCTCACCGCAGCCACAGCCCAAATTATTAAAAACTCCCTCCATCTTTTAGGCATTAAAACCTTGGAGAGAATGTAGAGCTTTTTTGGCACTTTACCTTTTTGTTGCATGCTGGTAGTGGTATAGAAACTTAACGTATAATCAGTATATTGCCATGGCAATTATTTGATGATAATATTTTGATAGGGTATTGTATGCACATCGTTCCATGAAAGGGAAAATTAAATACTATCTCAAAAAACCAAAGAGCGAGATCGTAAAAGACCTTGTTCTTGCCCTTGCATTTGGAGGCGTTGTGGCGTTAGCGGCTAGCTCTCCGTTCTTTGTATCGGGGCTACTCAAAGAGCTCTCAAGAAGAAATAAGAAAACGTATAACCGACAGAGTTTTTGCAACGCATTTTATCGGCTTAAGCGAGAAGGATTGCTTCTTGTCCAGGAACGAAATCATCAGATTTATATTTCTCTTACAAAAGAAGGCGAGAGGCGCGCTGGAAGATATCAGATAAACAAGCTCTCGATTCAAAAGCAAAAGCGGTGGGACCAAAAGTGGAGAATTGTCATTTTTGATGTGAAGCATAAGCAACGCATAAAACGCGAGGCATTGCGGGGATTTTTGAAGCGGTTAGGATTCTACCAACTCCAAAAGAGCGTTTGGGTTTATCCTTATGACTGCGGCGCAGAGATTGAGCTCCTAAAAGATTTTTTTGGTTTTTCTAATACTGAACTGATTTTTATCGTTGCAAGCCATATACAGAACGATGCTTTCTTGCGGCGTACCTTTCATATAAACTGAACGATGGAGCGTTTTGGTATTGTAATCAGTTTATTGTCATGGCAAGAACTTGATGGGAGATTTTGGCGACAAAAACTCGCCCCTTCTTTTTATTGAAAAGCGCCTCAAAGGGTGATACGTTAGCATATATGGAAATGAACCTTCCAAAGCTTGAGGAGACAATTCTCAAGAAGTGGAAAAGGGAAAAAACCTTTGAAAAATCTGTGGCAAGGAGAAAAAACTCTCCTCGCTTTGTCTTTTACGAAGGTCCTCCCACTGCCAACGGGAGGCCTGGTCTGCATCATGTGCTTTCCCGGTCTTTCAAAGACGCGGTGCTCCGCTACAAAACCATGCGGGGGTTTTTTGTTCCCCGGAGGGCCGGATGGGACACGCATGGCCTGCCTGTGGAGCTGGAGGTAGAAAAGGAGCTGGGATTGAAGTCCAAAAAAGACATTGAGAAATACGGCATAGCAAGGTTCAACGAGGCGTGCAGGAAGTCCGTGTGGCGCTACCAGAAAGAATGGGAGGAGCTCACCTGGAGGGTAGGCATGTGGCTGGATATGGAACACCCCTATATCACCTACGAGACCTCGTACATTGAGACCTTGTGGCATATCATCAAGACCTGGTGGCAAAAGGGGTTCTTGTACAAGGACTACAAGGTGGTTCCTTTCTGCCCGAGATGCGGCACTGTTCTTTCTTCCCATGAACTTGCCCAAGGATACAAAACAACGAAAGACTTGTCTGTCTATGTTAAGTTTCCATTGACTAAAGAATCAGTACAGAAACTTTCCCAAACTGCAAGCTGCAAACTACAAGCTGCAAGCTTTCTCGCTTGGACTACCACTCCCTGGACTTTGCCAGGGAATGTTGCCTTGGCAGTTTCCCCAAAAGTTCCTTATGTCTTGGCAAAGAAGGGAAATGAGTATTATATTCTGGCCAAGGTTCTAGCAGAAAAGGTTTTGGGAGAATATGAGACCGTCAAACTATTCTCTGGCAAGGAGCTTTTGGGCATGAAGTATGAGTCCCTGTTTCGCTTTGGTAAGCCAGAAAGGGAGAAGAAGATTTGGGAGGTAGTGCTGGCAGATTTTGTTTCCACAAAAGAGGGAACCGGCATTGTGCACACAGCCGTTGCCTACGGGGCAGACGACTTTGAGCTGGGCAAAAAAGAGAACCTCGCCATGCTGCACTTGGTTGATGAACAAGGAAAGTTTCAAAAAGAGGCAAAGCCCTTTGCTGGTAAGTTTGTAAAGGACGCCGATCCCTTGATTGTTGCAGACCTGAAAAAGAGAAATCTGCTTTTCAAAGAAGAGCTCTACGAGCACGAGTATCCCTTTTGCTGGAGATGCTCCACGCCTTTGCTGTACTACGCAAAAGAGAGCTGGTTCGTGAACATGCAGAAAGTGAAAACCAAACTCTTGGCGAACAACAAAAAGGTGAACTGGATTCCAGAACACCTGAAAGAGGGAAGAATGGGGGAGTGGTTAAAGGAGGTGAAGGACTGGACGTTTTCAAGAGAGCGGTACTGGGGGACTCCCCTGCCTGTTTGGGAATGCGGGAAGTGCCAAGGCCGGGAAGTGATAGGTTCTGTAAAAGAGCTTGTAGCAAGGCAGGGTTCTAGCAATTCCTATCTTTTGGTGCGTCATGGTCATTCTGAGAAGCAGGTGAGCAATGTGATGAGTTCCTGGCCGGAGAAAAAGAAACTTCCCCTTACCGAGAAGGGAATTCAGCAGGTGCGAAGGATTGCGCGGCAGCTAAAAAAGGGAAATGTAGACCTGATTATTTCCTCAGATTTGCTGCGCGCCAAGCAGACCGCGCAGATTCTCGCAAAGGAGCTTGGGATGAACGTGGCGCATGACAAGCGTTTGCGGGAGGTGGATACGGGGAAGATGAACGGGAAAAAGATAGGGGAGTTGAGGAAAATATGGGGCAAGAAAGGAGAGACGGAACTTGAGCATTACCTAAGAAGATTTGTGGATCCTCTTCCTGGCGGGGAGAGTTGGCTGGACGTGCAAAAGAGGATGTATGAGGCGCTCTGCGACCTGGAAAAAAAACACCGGGGCAAGACCATTGTACTGGTTTCCCACGAGCTGCCCCTAACGCTTTTGGAAACAACCCTGAAAGGACTGCCCCGCCAAGAAGCCGTGGCCTTTCGCATCAAGAGTGGCATTGCAACTGGCGAGATGAGAGAGGTTTCCTTTGCAAAGCTTCCGTACACCAAGGACATGGAACTGGACCTGCACCGGCCCTACGTTGACGAGATAACCTTTTCTTGCGCAAAGTGCAAAGGAACCATGAGGCGGGTCAAAGACGTGGTGGATGTCTGGTATGATTCCGGGGCGATGCCGTTCGCTCAGGCCCGCTGGCCTTTTGCTCAAAGTCAAAAGTCAAAAGTCAAAAGTCAAAAGTTACGGCCTCCGGCCGAATTTCCGGCCGACTACATTGTGGAGGCCATAGACCAGACCAGGGGCTGGTTTTACACCCTGCTTGCCGTTTCCACCCTTTTGGGCTACGGGCCTCCCTACAGAAATGCAATCTCGTTAGGGCATGTCTTAGACGAGAAAGGAGAAAAGATGTCCAAGTCCAAGGGCAATGTGCAGAACCCCTGGGACATGGCAGACAAATACGGCATGGATGCTGTGCGCTGGTATTTCTTTTCTACAAACCATCCCTGGGGGCCCAAGCTCTTTGCAGAAAAAGACCTGCAGCAGACCTTGAGAAAGTTCATCC
>MHTT01000026.1:0-3450 GCA_001823165.1 Candidatus Wildermuthbacteria bacterium RIFCSPHIGHO2_01_FULL_49_22b | reverse complement strand
CCTAGGCTCGGCCTAGGAGCTCCTAGGCCGAGCCTAGGCAAGAACGTGCTGGACCAGTGGATTGTGTCTCGCTTGCACGCACTCACAGCCGACATGACAAAGAGGATGGATGAATATGATATTACCGGCGCGTCCCGCGCTCTTGAGTTCTTTGTTATTGACGATCTCTCCTTATGGTATATCCGCAGGTCCAGAAATAGGTTCCAGAATCCCCGGAGCAAGAAAGAACTTAATGAGGCGGTTTCAACCCTGCGGTGCGTTCTTTTCCAGACAGCCCTGCTGGCCGCTCCCTTTGTCCCTTTTTTGGCCGAAGCTGTCTTTGAGAGAGTCGGCGGGAAGGGAAGTGTGCATGTGCAGGACTGGCCCCTTGACTCGTCCGCCAAGGGCGGCCTCGCTCAGGGCAAACCCTTCATAAACAAAAAACTAGAACAGCAGATGCAGGAGATACGAAGTATTGCAAGCAAAGGCCTGTCCCTGCGGGCAAAGGCGGGATTGCGGGTGCGTCAACCCTTAGCAAGCGTTACCGTAAAAGAACAGCTGGGAAAACCCCTGCTTGAATTGCTCAAAGATGAATTGAACGTAAAGGAAGTTGTTGTGAGTGCAAAGGCAAAGGAGGATGTTGAGCTGGATACGAAGATAACTCCGCGCCTGAAAGAGGAAGGGCTGGTGCGAGAGCTCCTGCGCCATATTCAAGACATGAGGAAAGACGCGGGATACAAGCCGGGGCAACAAGCAGTCATGCGATACACGGGGCAGGCCTCGCTGATTTCTTTGATTCAAAAGAATGAGGATACCATACAAAAGATGGGAGGATTGAAAGAATTGTTGCAGGGCGACCGACCAAAACAGGTGTTTGACGTAGAAAAAGAAATCATGGTGGAAGGCAGGAAATTGTGGTTGGGCATCAGAAAAACGTAATACTATGGATAAAGAGATTCGTATCATTCGAGAGCCGATTTCAAGAGATAAACTTAGGGCCATTGCGAAAGAGCGTTTTGGCAATTTGGTGAAGGCGGTTGTGGGTGTGGAACAACGCATTATTGCCCTGGGAGGAGAACTGTATTCTGATGCAGAGGTTGTTCTTGCCGAACAAGAAGGGTCGCAACGAGAGCACACGTGGGGAATCAATCTTTATGTAGAGAAAGATGGAGAAGAGTTTATTGAGTTTGATTCGGTAATCAACCTGAAACCGTCTTTTGGGAATCGCTCCCGAGGCGTTGGAGATCCAGAGATTAGAACAAAGATTATCGGCATTGTTTCAGCATTAGTGAAGAAATGAACATTGTTTTTCACAAAGAACTTGCCGAAGGAAAATGGTTTCATCTCCCCTTAGTGGAACAGCTCGCCAACATTGGGAGCGAAGTTGGAAGAGCGGCCATGTGGCAGGGCAAGAACAAAGAACGTTTTGAGAGAGCCGTGGAACGCGCCTTGGAATTGTTTGATTTGACGCTTGCAGATGCCAGGTGGAGAGGACGCTTGAAAGAAATTGCGAGAGCAAGAGAACTCTTTTGCGCCGCAGCCCTCGGCAGCAAGGAGTACGCCGCTACGCTGCAAGACCTGGAAAAGTATTTTCTTCCTTTTGCGTTTGCCGCAAGGAAAGATGTTGCATAAGACATGGCATTTCATTACAAGACCCAAGGCATTATACTAAAACAGCGGGACGCAGGAGAGGCGAATCGCGTCGTTACGGTTTTCACCAAAGAGTACGGCAAGCTCACGCTGTGGGCGGTGTCGGTCAGGAAGATTACCTCAAAGCTGAGGGGCGGACTGGAATTGTTCTGTCTTTCCCAGCTGGAGTTCGTGCAGGGAAGACACAAGAAGGTTTTGGTAGAAGCGGTCTGCGTAGAGCAGCATGCTTCTCTTATTGGAGACCTCGCGCGCCTGCAGGCGGCCTCTCACATGGTTCGCCTCATAGATCAGCATCTGCCGGAAGAAGAGAAGTCGCACGAGGCGTGGAACCTGCTTTGCAGTTCGCTCGCTAGCCTGGAAAATGGGAGTCCTCCGCGAGCCGCGTATCAGTCATTCTCTCCCCGATTCATGGCATTGGCCGGATACGGGAACAAACCTATTGCATGAGAATCTCTCGATTTCAATTCATCATCATCCTTATGGCAGTTCTCGTCGGGGCAGCCGGGTTTTGGCTGTGGCAAAAGAACGCCTATTCCAAGGAAATCTTAAAGTTGGAAATCATTGCCCCGTCTGAGGCGACCGCGGCAGAGGAAATCACGTATGTTGTCAAGTACAAGAACAACGGGGACGTAAGGATGGAAAACCCCCTGCTCATTTTTGAGTATCCAGCAGGCGCCGTGCCTTCAGGCGACACAGACACGAGAATCACGCAACCCCTAGATGACATTTATCCCGGACAGGAGAGAAACATTTCCTTTGCGGGCCGCCTGTTCGGCAGGGAAGGAGAAATAAAGGAGGCGCGGGCTCAACTCCAGTATACGCCCCGCAATCTCAGTGCCCAGTTTGAGTCAGAAACCGTTGCCGCCACATTAATTTCTCACGTCCCCCTGACCTTTGAGCTGGACCTGCCTTCGCGCATGGAATCCGGACAGGAGTTTTCCTTTGCCCTCAACTACTTTTCCAATTCATCTTACCCGCTGTCTGACTTGAGAATAAAAATGGAGTATCCCGAAGGATTTGCCTTCAAGACGGCTTCCCCTTCTCCCATCGGGGAATCAGAGTGGAGCGTTGGGCTTCTCAACAGGACAGAGGGCGGGCGCATCTCCCTGACAGGCACCCTGCAGGGAGGGGTGCAGGAGGCAAAGATTTTCAAGGCAGTCCTGGGAATCTGGAAGGAGGGAACCTTTACTAAACTCATAGAGGACGTCAAGGGAGTTGAGATAACCCGCCCCCGCCTCCTCATTTCGCAAGAGGTGAATGGTTTCTCTGGCTATGTTGCCTCGCCTGGAGATACGCTCCACTACGTTGTTTCCTTTAAGAACGTTTCCGAGAAGAGCTTGGAAAACCTGTTTTTGGTGGTTGCCTTGGAGGGGCGTCCGCTTGACCTTGCGAGCGTGAAGTCGGACTCGGGGACCCTTCAACAGGGGGACAACTCCATTGTTTTTGAGGCAAAGGATGTTTCCAAACTTAGGTTTTTAGGGAAAGGAGAGGAGGGGAAAATTGAGTTTTGGGTGAATGTAAAAGAAGAATGGGAGACGTTTAGCCCGCAAGATAAGGATTTTGTGGTAAGGTCCCGCATCATTCTTTCTGACGCGACCGAGGAGTTTGAGCTGAAGGTGAATTCCAAGCTGGGAATTGAGCAGACCGCCTTCTTTACTGACGAGGTGTTTGGCAACCAGGGCCCCGTGCCCCCGCAGGTGGCGACCCCAACAACATATACAGTAATGTGGCAGGCAAGCAATTTCTACAACGGAGTTGAGAACGTAAAGGCGCGGGCCACGCTTCCTGCGGAAGTCGTCCTGACCGGCAAGGTGTTTCCGG
>MHTT01000025.1 GCA_001823165.1 Candidatus Wildermuthbacteria bacterium RIFCSPHIGHO2_01_FULL_49_22b | reverse complement strand
CTTGTATGGATCCTCCAAAAGTTTGTAAATGGATTGTACAGGAACTTTGGCCCCGGTACAACGGGTTTTCCGAAAAGTGAAGGGGAGTCCCTCATGTATCAGATTTTGCAGGATCTTGGGCGGTTCATCTGTTGGTTCCTGGACGAAGGTGAGATTTCCTTAGACAGCTTATCTTCAGCGTTGGAGCGCTATCGTCGGCTCTTGCAGATCACCAAGTGGTACATCTATAAAGGTCCGGGAACGGACTACGTCACCCTTTGGGCTTCAGAGACTGCAGTTCTGGCTAAGAAAGATGAGGATGCAATGGGCGAGGCCAGATGCGCTGATGCGTTATTTATGGCAGGCGCGGTGAAGTTCGGGGCGTTTCGTCTCAATCTTCACGAGACGAACCCAGACGCGTCCCTCTCGCCTGTCTACATTGACATGCGGGTTATACGTTCCCATCCTGAAGAACGCCGCATCGTGGCGGATGAGTACGAAAAGCTCATCCGCAACATTCCCTTTGACGTTCTTGCGGATGTGCCAACGGCGGTAACGCCTTTCGTGGCTATGCTTGCCGACCGGCTCGGGGTTCCTATGGTGACCCCGCGCGGCAACGAGAAAACCCACGGTTCGGGAGCCACGATTGACGGGGCGTTCCAGCCCGGCCAGCGTGCTCTCGTTATCGACGACCTCATCACGAGCGCCGACAGCAAGCTGGAAGCCATCCGTACCCTTGAGGCAGGCGGGCTGGTAGTTACAGATGTTGTGGTGCTTATTGATCGCCAACAAGGAGGTGTAGAACGCCTCCAAGAGGCAGGATATAAGGTCCATGTGAAGTACCTCATCTCCAAACTCCTCCACTACTATATGGAGACGGGGCGCTTAGAGCAGGAAAAGGGGCAACAGGTATTCAAATATCTCGGCCTTTAACGCCTTTGCCCGGGCGCACACAATAGCCGCTGGACTTGTTTCAGCGGCTTTTTCATACCCCAAAACTGGGGATAACTGGGGGTTGACCCCGTTAAAGGCACCATTGTTCTTTGTTTTTAGCTTTATTGGGGGGTATTTACCCCTGTGGAAAAACGGCCTCTAACGGGGTTGATTTTCCCTTTATTTTAAGGTAGAATAAAAGGGTAATGAATATAGAAATTGCCTCACAAAAAGAGGCGGAAATTCAAAGAAACCTTGAAAAAAGAGGGGACCCCGAAGCAAAAAGAATGCTTCGCTTTTTGCGTATGCCGGACTTGTCCCGAGACCCGGAAAGTCCTTTGGCAGAACTCGTCTCGCGCATTCTCAAGGTTCCACGCTTTGCTGACTTTGACATCATTGAAGTGCCAGAGATTGTTCCAGCAAACATCAGTTTTGACCTGTTTAATTTTTCCAAAGACCACCCGGCGCGCAGCGCGTCTGACACCTACTTTATTAAAGACCAGGTCTTAAGAACCCATACCACTATCATGTGGTACTACTACCTCCAGCAGCCCGCCATTAAAGAGAAAGTTAAAAACAAACTTCCGGTGGGTTCGCTTTGTTTTGGCAAGGTGTACCGCAAAGATGAGATAGACAGAAAGCACATGAACGTGTTCCACCAAATGGACGGCTGGTATCTGGTGCCAAAAAGCAGGAAAATCATTACCACCGAGGACTTGAAGGATGTGCTGGCCGAAATTGCCAGGGCCATATACGGGCAAGATATTCAGTATCGTTTTAACAAAGATGATTTCCCGTATACTGACCCAAGTATTGAGATGGAGATAGAAAGGGGCGGCAGATGGATAGAGGTTTTGGGTTCTGGCGTGGTTCGGTCCGTGGTGCTAAAGAACCTGGGTGTTGACCCTGATGTGTACAACGGTTGGGCTTTTGGTTTTGGACTGGAACGTTTAGCTCTCTTGAGTATGGATCTTCCCGACATTCGTCTTCTGTGGTCGGAAGACCCCCGAGTGAAAAAGCAGCTGAAGCTCGGCAAAACCTATGTTCCCGTGAGTAAGTATCCTGCGATTACCCGGGACATTTCATTTGTTGTTGGTAAAGATTTCGTTCCCAACAACTATTTTGACCTCATCCGCGATATTGAAGGCGACTTAGTTGAGGAGGTTCGGCTGATTGACAAATATGAAGACGCAGAAAAGTTTGGTCCAGACAGGGTGAGCTACACCTACCGGGTTGTGTACCGGAGCAATGAGAGAACTCTGGCGAACAAAGAAGTTGACGCGCTTCAGGATGAAATTTACAAACAAACAGCCAACCAGTTTGGCGCGCAACTTCGTTAGCGATACTATATGGCATCAAAACAAAAACAATCATCTAACTACACCGCGAAAGACATCCAGGTTTTAGAGGGCTTGGAACCGGTCAGGAAGCGCCCCGCAATGTACATTGGTTCCACGGGGCTTGACGGCCTGCATCATCTGGTTTGGGAAACCTTGGATAATTCAATCGACGAAGCAATGGCTGGGTACGCAAAGCATATTGAGGTTTCTTTGCTGCCTGGCAACCGCGTTCAGGTTATTGATGACGGCAGGGGCATTCCCGTGGAGAAACACCCCCAGACCAAGAAATCAACCTTAGAGACCGTTATGACCATTCTGCACGCGGGGGGAAAGTTTGGGGGAAAGGCGTATCAGGTTTCGGGAGGTCTGCACGGAGTTGGCATATCCGTGGTCAACGCCCTGTCCATCTATCTAAAGGCAGAGGTGTGCCGCGACGGAGTTCACTACCAGCAGGAATATTCCCGGGGAAAACCCAAAGGCCAGGTTAAAAAAGTAGGCAGGTGCAAGGGTTCTGGCACCCGCGTTCTCTTTGAGCCCGATGGAGATATTTTCAAAGAGATTCACTTTGACCAAAAGCGCATTCTGAACCATTTGCGACAGCAGGCGTACCTTACCTCGGGTACGGAGATTGCCTTTGTGGACGCACAGGAGAAGGAAAAGGACTCCTACACCTTTTATTTTGAGGGCGGCTTGGCTTCCTACGTCCCGTATCTTGTTAAAGGCAGAACTCCCAAGCATGAAAACGTCTTTTACGTGAGAGGCGAGAAAGAAGGCATGGTAGCAGAGATTGCTTTTCAGTACACGCAAGAGTTTGAAACCATGGAAGAAAGCTTTGCCAACAACATCTATACCCCGGAAGGAGGAACCCACCTCACAGGATTCCGTTCCGCCCTTACCAGAACCCTTAATGATTACGCCAAGAAAAACAATTTTATCAAGGGCGAGGAAGCTCTTACGGGAGAGGATGTGCGGGAGGGCCTGACGGCGGTGATTTCAATGAAAATCAGGGAGCCGCAGTTTGAGGGGCAAACCAAGGCAAGGCTGGGAAACCCGGAGGCAAAGAACGTGGCGGAGAGCGTTACGGCAGAAGCCCTAACCGATTATTTGGAACGCAATCCGCTTGATGCCCGCTCCATCATTGAAAAGTGCATCATTTCCTCCAAGGCAAGGATGGCGGCCAAGGCGGCCCGCCAGACCGTGCTGCGAAAGGGAGTTCTTGAGGGCTTGGCGCTGCCGGGAAAGCTTGCCGATTGTTCGTCTAAAGATCCAGAGGAATCAGAGCTCTATATCGTGGAAGGGGAGTCAGCAGGAGGAAGCACCAAACAGGCCAGGGACCGCAGGTTTCAGGCGGTACTGCCTTTGCGGGGAAAGATTTTGAACGTGGAGCGCGCTCGTTTAGACAAAATTCTTTCCTCAAAAGAGATTCGCTCTTTGGTGATTGCCATAGGAGCCGCCATTGCAGAGGACTTTGACATTGAAAAGACAAGATATCACCGAATTATTATTTTAAGCGATGCTGATGTTGACGGTTCGCACATCAGAACTCTTTTGCTCACTTTGCTGTACCGGTATTTTCGGCCTTTGATAGAGCGTGGATACTTGTATGTTGGTCAGCCTCCCTTGTACAAAATTCAGACCGGCAAAACCATCCAATATGCCTACACCGAGCAAGAAAAAGACAAGATTATAGCGGGCCTGCAGAAAGAAGCAAAGAAAGGCCCGGTTCCCAATATCCAGCGCTACAAAGGACTGGGGGAAATGAATCCAGGGGAACTTTGGGAGACAACCATAGATCCGGCAAGGCGCGTTCTCTTGCAGATAACCGTAGAAAACGCACGGGAGGCAGACAAGATATTTGATGTTTTGATGGGAGACGAGGTTGCCCCGAGAAAGAAGTTCATTCAGACCTACGCCAAGTCCGTAAAGAATTTGGATATATAATCCAAATTCATGGGACATCTTGACATTTAGCAGATTTGCCAGTATAGTTGAACCCTATGGCGCTGAACAATCCATTTTCAAAGGCCGGGACCTTTCTTAAGGAATCTCGGGGAGAGGCCAAAAAGGTGGACTGGCCCACCAGGCAGAAAACCCTGCAGAACACCATTGTGGTCATTGTGTTTTCGGTTGCCGTTGCCATATTCCTAAGTGCCTTTGATCTTTTGTTTGGTAGTCTCCTGGAACGTTTTATCCTTTGACCCATGCCAAAACAGCAAACAGCAACAGAACGGAATTGGTATGTCATTCATACCTATTCTGGCTATGAAGACGCCGTGGCGCGCTCTCTCAAGCAACGGATTGAGTCCTTGGACATGGAGGACAAGATCTTTCAGGTTTTGGTGCCAAAGGAAAAAAAGATTAAGATAAAAGGAGGAAAGCGCCGAGTTGTGGAAGAGAAAATCTACCCCGGGTACGTGCTGGTGGAAATGATTGTGACCGACGATTCCTGGTATGTGGTCCGCAACACCCCCAATGTTACGGGGTTTGTAGGTTCAGGGACTACCCCGCTGCCCGTATCCAAGCAAGAGATTGACTACCTGAAGTCGCGCATGGCAGAGGAAGCTCCCCAATATGATATAAGCATGGTTGTGGGGAACGCGGTAAAAATCATTGACGGCCCCTTCAAGGATTTTGACGGCAAGGTTTCCGAGGTAGACCAGGAGCGTGGCAAGATCAAGGTGCTGGTGAATATGTTCGGCCGCGACACTCCCGTGGAGCTGGATTCCCTCCAAATTCAAAAACTCTAATGGCAAAAAAAGTAAAAGCGGTAGTAAAATTGCATATTAAAGCGGGGGAGGCAACTCCTGCGCCTCCCGTGGGTCCTGCGCTTGC
Source organism: Candidatus Wildermuthbacteria bacterium RIFCSPHIGHO2_01_FULL_49_22b (assembly GCA_001823165.1). GTDB lineage: Bacteria > Patescibacteriota > Minisyncoccia > Minisyncoccales > UBA10102 > 01-FULL-49-22b. The sequence continues at coordinate 15,811 of MHTT01000025.1, read as the reverse complement.
TCCCCATGGCTTGAACATGAGTGAGTTTTGTTCCAGGTTTAATGAAGCTACCAAAGCATTGAAGGGTTTTAAAATCCCGGTTGATATTACCGTATATGTGGACAGAAGCTATGAGTTCAAACTTCATCAGCCTCCTGCTGCGCAACTTATCAAAAAAGCTCTTGGTATTGAAAAGGGTTCTGGAGAACCCAACAAGATAAAGGTGGCAAGGATTTTCCGCAGCCAGCTTGAAGAGATTGCAAAACAGAAGATGTCAGACCTCAATACCGACAATCTTGAAGCAGCCCAGAAAACGATTGAGGGAACCGCGAAATCCCTTGGCATAGAAATAATCTCATAGTACGTACTGTGATACTTTCTGACCGGGACATCAAAAAGGTGATTGCAGAAGGCAGGGTGCAAATCTATCCTGCGCCGAACTTCCAAGAGCAACTCGGTCCTTGCTCCCTGGACTTGCATCTTGGTAACGTTTTTAAGGTGTTTAAACCCTCCCAGTACCCTTACCTTGATTTGAAAAGACCGGTGAATATTGAAGATATTATGGAGGAAATCACAACCGGAGAAGACGAGAGCCCCTTCATTCTGCAACCAAAGGATTTTGTCTTGGCAGTTACCAAAGAAAACTTTACCCTGCCAGCAGACCTCATGGCTCGTCTGGACGGAAGAAGCTCTTTGGGGCGTCTAGGAATCGTTGTGCACTCCACTGCGGCCCGATTTGACCCGGGCTGGTCAGGGAAAGCCGTCATGGAACTGGGAAACCTTGGAATAATGCCGGTGGTACTGTATACAGGAATGAGGGTCTGTGCACTCACATTTGAGACACTCTCCAGTCCAGCTCAAGAATCATACGCAAAGAGCGCAAAACGCAAATATGCCGGACAGGAAAAACCCCAGGCAAGCAAGATAAACAAGGAGTTTGGGAGTTAGAATCCTCCTACCACCGTGATTTCGCCCTTGATGGGCGGGTGGGGATTGTAATTCTCAAGAGAAAAATCGTCAAAGACAAAGTCGTCGATATTTTTTTTGTTGGGGCTGATTTTCACCGTGGGAAAAGGCCGGGGTTCCCGTTTGAGTTGCTCTTGCACCTGTTTATAGTGGTTGCTGTAAATATGGACGTCACCTAATATATGTACGAACTCTCCTGGTTTGTATCCAGCCACCTGCGCAATAATCAGGTTTAACAAGGCGTAGCTTGCAATATTGAAAGGAACGCCAAGAAACATATCGCACGATCTTTGGTACAAAAGCAGATCCAGCTTCTCTTTGTTCGTTACCCTGAAATGAAACATGGTGTGGCAGGGAGCAATAGCCATTGATTGTCCAGGAAGAGCCATTTCATAGATATATTCTGGATTCCATGCAGAAACAATGTAATGTTTTCTGTCCGGGTGAGATTGGAGTTTTTGAATAGCCCATGCAAGCTGGTCTATTTCCCGGCCGTCCGCGGCTTTCCATCTTCTCCATTGACGACCGTACACAGGCCCCAGTTCACCCCATTGTTTGGCAAATGCAGAATCTGCCTTGATTTTGGTTATAAATTCTTCTTGGGTTATTGGTGGGACCTTTTCTGCCTCCGATGCCTTCTTATAGGGCTTGTATGCCCATTCATCCCAGATGTGCACGTCATTATCAACAAGATATTTGATATTGGAATCGCCCTTCAGGAACCAAAGGAGTTCGTGGAGTATCCCTCGAAAAAACACTTTTTTTGTGGTAAGAAGGGGAAATCCCTGTGAGAGGTCAAATCTCATGATTCTGCCAAACACCGATTTTAACTCAATGCCCGTGTTGAACTCGTGCTTGATTACCCCAGTTTCAAGGATATCTTTGAGCACATTAAGATATTGGTATTCAGGGTGCATTATGCTACTATACCAGAGAGAAAAACTCTTTGCAAGTTTGTCCCATGACTACGTTTATCATAGCAGCTTTGAGCGCAGACGGCTTTATCGCAAAAAATTCAGCCCATCTGGCTGACTGGACAAGCAGGGAAGACAAACGTTTTTTTGTTGAGCTCACCAAAAAGGCAGGGGTCGTTATCATGGGACAGAATACCTATGAGACCATCGGGCGCCCTTTGCCTGACAGGTTGAACATCGTCTATTCCAGAGACAAGCAGTATAAGGGCGTAGAAGTGACGCAGAAAGACCCCAAAGAACTCCTTTCAGACCTTGAACAGCGTGGATACAAAGAAGTTGCCATTTGCGGGGGAGCTACCATCTATACTATGTTTATGGAGCAAGGATTGGTGGATAAATTGTATCTTAGCGTCGAACCCGCTGTATTTGGAAAGGGAATGACGCTTTTCAACAAAGAGCTTGATGGAAAACTTGAGTTGGCATCAATAAAGAAATTGGGAGAGCAGACCGTACTCCTGGAATATAATGTTTTAAGGTGATTCTCCTTGCTCGGAGGAAGGCATAAGGACAAATCTATGGTACTGGGAATAAAAGAACTGCATCGTTTAACCAAAGAGCAAAAGCTTGTGGAAGGTTTATCGGAGCGAGAACTAATAAATCCTGAAGGGGCTGGGTTTGATTTGAGAATAGGGGAGTTATACGAGATTACAGGGCAGGGATTCCTTGGCGTAGCTGAGCGGGAGACGCCGGAAATGAAGCTGATGGCAAAATACGAAGAAAACAAAACAACCGAGGTGCAGTTAAAACCAAACGTTTACTACCTTATGAAAACCGTGGAGAATGTGAACATGCCAGAAAATCTTCTTGCTATCATGACCCCGCGTTCCACCCTGTTTCGTTCCGGGGTGTATATTTTTGGCGGACAAGTTCCTCCAGGGTATCAGGGAGGGCTGAACATGGGAATCTATAACTACCGGGACACGGATTTTCGACTTGAAATGGGCTCAAGAGTGGTTCATATCATGTTTTTTGAGATAAAAGGGGAGGGAAACATGTACCGGGGCCAGTGGCAAGGCGGCCGGATAACTACGGAACAAAAGGAAGCTCAGGTATGAAAAAGAACGAATTTCCCGCGAGATTTATTGTCTTTGAGGGATTGGATGGAGCCGGTAAATCAACGCAGGCAAAGCTCCTGCACGATTATTTCCGGGATGAAAGAGGAATGAAGGCCCACTATACTTCAGAACCAACCCCCAGCCTTATCGGAGGCATTATTCAAAGCCAAATTAGAAAGGATTGGAAGTCGAGCAATGAATGCCTTCAGCTGCTTTTTTCCGCAGACCGCCTCTATCATATTGAAAAAGAAATCATCCCTCTTTTGGAAAAGGGAATACATGTGATATGCGACCGATATTTTCTTTCTACCGCCGCTTATGGGGATGATATGGAATGGCTTTTGGAGCTCAATAAAAAAGCTCTTTTCCCAGACATTGTATTCCTGCTGAATATTTCACCAAAAGAAAGCATGCGAAGAATCTATTCCAATAGAACCGGGGGAGTTCATTTGTTTGAAAAAGAAGAGACGCTTTCGCGCGTGCAAGGCAACTACAAGATTTTGGCAGAACGCTTTTCAGATTTTGTGGTGTCAATTGAAGCTGAACGAAGCATTGAGGAGATTGCCAAAGACATCCAAAAGATTGCAGAGCAGAGATTATGAACTACATTCCTACCATAGGTTTGGAAATCCATGCCGAGCTCAAAACAAAGAGCAAGATGTTTTGCGATTCTTCAAACGACCCGTTGGAACAACATCCAAATGTAAATGTATGTCCTGTGTGCATGGGGCATCCTGGAACGCTTCCTGTGGCAAACAAAGAGGCTATCAAACTCGTCCACAAAGTAGGGCTTGCGCTTGGTTGTGAAATCGCAGAGTATTCCAAGTTTGACAGAAAAAACTACTTTTACCCCGATCTTCCAAAGGGGTATCAGATAAGTCAATATGATCTGCCGTTTTGCAGGGGTGGGTTCCTGAACATCAATGGGAGAGATATTCGCATCACACGGGTGCACTTGGAGGAAGATACCGCGCGACTTCTCCATCCGCAGGGCGCAGATTATTCCCTTGTGGACTTTAACCGCGCGGGAGTTCCCTTAATGGAGCTGGTCACAGAACCTGACATTACTTCGGGTGAGGAAGCAAGAAGGTTTGCCCAAGAATTACAGCTTCTCTTGCGCTATCTCGGTGCATCTGACGCAGACATGGAAAAAGGGCAAATGAGGGTAGAGGCAAACGTTTCTGTGCGGCCCGAGGGGCAAGAACAGCTTGGAACAAAGGTGGAGGTGAAAAACCTCAACTCGTTTAGGTCCGTGGAGCGCGCCATTGCCTTTGAAGTACAGCGCCAGTCCGCTGTTCTAAAATTGGGAAGCCGGGTAGTCCAGGAAACCCGGGGATGGGATGATGGAAAAGGGGAAACGTTCTCCCAGCGGGAAAAGGAAGAAGCGCATGACTATCGTTACTTCCCCGAGCCAGACCTGCCTCCTTTTCGTTTTGCCAAAGAAGAGATAGAAGCATTGCGCTCCGAGCTCCCCGAGCTTCCTTGGCAAAGAAGGGAGCGGCTGGTGAGAGAATACGGATTGGGTGGAAAAGAGGCCGAAATCTTTGTCCGGGAAAAGGACATAGGGGAGTATTTTGAAAAGGTGGTTTCTGAGCTTGGTTCCAACCTTGCTCCAGAGAGGTTGCAGAAGCTCACCAAGCTCTCTGTAAACTACATTCTGTCAGACCTGCTGGGGCTTTTGCAGGGAGCTTCCGTTCAGGGCGAGGATTTCTTGATTACTCCTGAAAACTTTGCGGAGCTTGTCTTGCTCATTGAGAAAGGGGAGATATCAAGCGCCATTGCAAAACAGGTGTTAAAAGAGATGTTTGGGAAAGGGGGAGACCCCTCCCAAATTATTGAAGAAAAGGGCCTGGCACAGGTAAGTGATACTGCTGCTATTCAAAAGATTGCAGAGGATATTATCCGGAAGAACCCAAAAGCAGTTGAGGACTACAAAAAAGGGAAAGCGAGTGCTCTCCAGTTTCTGGTAGGTCAGGTTATGGCAAAGACAAAAGGGACAACGAATCCTGAAACCGCCCGCATTGCATTAGAGAATCTTCTCAAAACTGCACGAAATTAACTTCTGAGCTTGCTGGTGAGTTTTGATCCAGCGAATGCGCCGGTCTTTTTTGAACCAGGTCATTTGGCGGCGAGCAAAATCTTCTGTGGCCTTTACTGCTTTCTCGGCCATCTCCTCTTTTGTAATCGTGCCTTGGAGATACTGAGAACCCTCCCGATACTCTAAACCAAAACTTTCAATCTTTCTCCATGAGAGTCCTTGCTTTCGTAAATCCTTAATCTCGTTAAGGAAACCGCGGCGCAACATAGAAAGAAAACGTTTTCTGATACGCCGCTTAAGTTCTTGTGGCGATTTTTTGATACCAATGAACAATATATCATTACCATACCATGGTGCGGTATTGATGTACTTTTTGAGGGGCGGCACAGGTCTTCCTGTCATGAGTACAATTTCTAGGGCTCGAATCAAACGCCGTTTATTTTTTTGTTCTATGGTCTCAGCCCGTCTCAAGTCCAGTTTTTTCAATTTCTGGAAAAGCTCTGCTGTTGATAGCTGATTGAGGTTTGACCTCAATTTTTCGTTGGGTTTTACTTGAGGAAATACCATTCCGTCTACAACCGCATAGATATATAAAGGGCTTCCGCCAACCAGAAAGGGGAGTTTGTTTTGTTTTAATACTGAAGCGATCGCCTTAGTATTAAGACGCTGATACTGTGCAATGGTGAATCTTCTTCTTGGAGAAACAATACTTAAAAGATGATGAGGGATGCCTCCCATTTCTCTTTTGGTGATTTTTCCAGACCCAATATCCAATCCCTTGTACACCTGCCTGGAATCTGCTGAGATAATCTCCCCTTTGAACTTCTTTGCGAGCTTCACTGCCAGCTTACTCTTCCCAGAAGCGGTAGGACCCACAATGACGACTAATTTTTTCATTCGGTATTTTGAATAGTGGCATTGAGCGTCAGTGGACTTCTTCGCGCTTTTCTTGCAAAAAGGACCTCCACTGTTCCAAAAACTCCACAAACATCTGGAAGGGGATTTCAATGAGGAAGTTAAAGATGACAACGAGGATGTTGTATTTTGCCACCTGCCGGGACAACCAGCGCCCCGTCTGGATGACAGGCAGGGAGAACAGGTCAAAGACGGTGTAGAGGAACCCCTGGCTTTCTTTGCCCAAGAGGAGTTCACGGCCGCGCTGCCTGATTTTCGTTCCCGCAAACGCAACCAGGGAGACAAAGAACAAGAAGACGATAATAGAAAGCACGCTGAACTGCAGTTGCCACAGAACCCAGGAAATGGCGCCAAAGGACACCAGGAAGCTTAAAAGATAGATGGCGTTAATAAAGGCCTCCAGCATGGGCCGCTTGCGGCGAGGCAGGGATATCTCCAAGGTCTCCCCGTTCCTTTTTCCATAGGTAATCTTCATAACCTCCATGACCACGCGCTGAAAGTTGTCCTCCGTTGTAGTTTTTATGCTTAACACAAGCAGAAGCATGAGAAGCGGGGGAACGGCAATACTCAGCCACAGGGCTGTCTGGTTAAAGTCCCCGGTGAGGTATTTATCCACAGGAATCTCAACGGCAAAAGCAATCAGGACCTTACTCAAGAAGACCGAAAGGGTGCTGTAGACGGCCGCTCTCCGCATTTTACCAGCCAGTTTTCCCCGGCGGTTTTTATAGCTTTCTTTTGTGCCTGCCTCCACGGCGGCCCGGTCTGAGCTGAACTGTTCAAACTCGGCAGGATGAGTGCTCATGATGTCTCCCAGAATCAGATAGGGAGAGTCGTATCGTTCTATGGTTTGATAGAAGCGTTCAGCCAAAGGATGGCGCAGGACGGCAGAAAGTTCGTTTTTGAGTTGGGGAAGCTGGGGCGCAAGCTGCTGGAGCGTTTGCTCCCCGGGATTCTCCCAATCTTGGTACTTTTCTTCCAGCAGGTGATAGGTGATGGTTGCCTCATCTAACTTGAACAGGGCCCGCTGCACGGCAACGGAAATCTGGAGGGATTTTTCTTTTTCTCTCATGCTGGCTTCTTCTGGAAGCTGTACGCGCTTTTGCATATCTTGGGCCATAAACTCAAAGAGGGCGCGTTCTCTAATGGGAGGAGCCAAGGTTTCTTCAATCTCGCAAGCAGCAATGCCAAGCAGCCACATTTTCAATTCGGCCAGCACTTTTTCCGTTCCTTCCCGGGGGCTGTGTTCTAAAAGATAGAAGTACTTTTCTACAATCTTTTGAATCTCCTGTATTTTTGTTGTTGGAATGCGCTCGTTGGGAAAGTGCCCCCCTCTGATGAGTTCTTGCAAAAAGGGTTCTGCAAAGTCCTCTTTTGTTCCCAGGAGCATTCTGCGCTTGAGAATCCGTTCAATGGCGGTCTTGCGCAGCAGGTGTTCTTCCCGCCAGTCAACCACGCCCCGGATTTTTTCATAGAACGAGGCAACCTTGGCTGCTACCTCGTCTACGCCAATAGTGGCAATGCCTTTCTTTGGCTGGGTCGCCTCATACCATCTCTTGTACTCTGCGGCGAGCTTTTGTACGTCTGGTGCAAGTTCCATGGTCTTAGTTCTTTTCTTTAATTTCCTTTTCTAGAATCTTTGCGAACGCGTCTATCTTCATTGCGCCAAGGTTCCCCTTGCCCCGCTTTCTCGGGCTCAAGGTGCCCTGCGCCTGTTCTTTTTCCCCGACCACGGCAAGATAGGGGATCTTCTGCACTTCCCCTTCGCGAATCTTCTTTCCCAGGGTTTCGTTTTCTTCTTTCACAACAACCCTCAATGCTGGATAATCTTTAAGTAGTCTTTGCTGCACATCCTTGGCGTAGGAAAGAAACTTATCCGAAATAGGGACAATCCATACTTGCTCTGGAGCGAGCCACGTAGGAAAGGCACCAGCAAAGTGTTCGATAAGCACACCCATGAATCGTTGAATGGAACCAATGACGGTCCGGTGGATGATAACGGGTCGCTTTTGCCTTCCGTCTTTGTCGATATACGTGACGTCAAAGCGCTCTGACATGGAAAAGTCCAGCTGAATGGTTCCTAGCTGCCAGGAGCGGCCCAGGGAATCTTTCACGTGAAAATCAATCTTTGGGCCGTAGAAGGCGCCGTCTCCCTTGTTGATTTTGTAGTCAATCTTTAAGTCGTTTAGAATCTTTTTGAGAGTGCTTTCCGCTTTTCGCCACATAGCTAAACTCCCGATATATTTTTCCGGTTTCGTAGACAATTCTATATGCGGCTCTTTGAGTCCAATAATCCGATAAAACTGCAGGGTGAGGCGGATAACATCTATCACTTCTTGTTCTACCTGGTCTGGCTGGGCAAAGATGTGGGTGTCGTCCTGACGGAAGGCGCGAACGCGCATTAAACCATTGAGCGTACCAGAGGGTTCATGGCGATGGACCTCGCCTGCTTCAGCAAACCTGATAGGCAATTCTTTATAGGAACGAGGGCGTACCTTGTATACCAAAATGGTGCCGGGGCAGTTCATGGGCTTTATGGCAAAAACCCGGTTATCAATCTTGGTAAAGTACATATTGTCTTTATAGTTATCCCAATGCCCAGAGCGTTTCCACAGGTCTTCAGAAAGCAAAATGGGAGTGGATACCTCCTGGTAGCCAGCTTTGCGGTGTAGCTCGTGATGCAAACTCATGAGAGCCTGACGTAGCAGCATCCCTTTGGGGTGCCAGAACACAAACCCCGGGGCCTCGGGGTGAAAGCTAAAGAGGTCTAGCTCCTGGCCTAAGCGCTTGTGATCGCGCTTCTTTGCCTCCTCAAGGAACGCAAGGTATTCGTCCAGCTCCTTTTTTTCGGCAAACGCCAAGCCGTACACGCGGGTTAGCATGGGGTTTTTCTCGTCCCCCCGCCAGTAAGCGCCCGCCACATGGGTAAGCTTAAAGGCATCAAGGGGAAGTTCCCTGGTATTTTTGACGTGCCCTCCGCGGCACAAGTCCACCAGAATATCTCCGGTTCGCACGATGCCCAGCTTGGTGAGCTTTTTCTCTTTTACCAGGTCTTTGGCAATCTGTACCTTGTAAGGTTGTTTTTCTTTCTTGTAAAAATCCACCACTTTGCGGAAAGGCCAGAGTTCCTTTTTAAAGGTAAGATTCTGTTTTGCGATGCTTCGGATTTCTTTTTCTATCTTCGGCAAGTCCTCTTTTGAGATGTTTAGGTTCCCAAAGTCCTGGTAGAAGCCATTCTCAATGGCCGGCCCTATGGCAGGCTGGGCCTTAGGATAAAACTTTCGGACAGCAATGTTTGTCAGGTGCGCAAAGGAGTGTCGTATGTTCTCAATATTGTTCTTTTGCATGCGATTTTTCAACTTTACCATAATTATCATCAAAAGGGGAGGGGGGATACAAGAAGACCTCCTCTGGCAAAGAGGAGGTCTGGCGTTCAAATACTATCTGCAAAAAGCTACACCACAACTGCCCCTTTGGCAAAGGAGGTTTTAAGGGTAGTCATAGTAGTTGTGATGTATGGAAGCGCCATATTCATTTTACCGCAAGCAGGCCGCGCAATTCTTCAACTTTTGTCTCGAGTTTCTCAATTCTTCAATGATGGTCGCTAATGAAAATCTGTTCAATCCTCACAAGACGTTTCTCCATGCTTTCAAGACGGCCACCAATACGGGCAAGGCGGGTATCCACTTTATCAATTCGCCCTTCAACTCCGGTAAAACCCTTCTGTACCATTCGCGCCAAGTCCTCAATGGTGACTTCTTTCTTTTTCATAGCTTAAGGATAGCATAAAGAAAATCAGTGTCAATGCTTACTGTGCCACCAGTTCTTCCACCTCTTCTGCGATGAACTTTTTAATGCCTTGGTATTGGTTTAATCTGCCTGCAACCAGCACAATCTTGTTCTCTTGGAAAAGGGTGGGGTATTTTTCGATGACTGAAGGAAATACCACCACCTCAATTTTGTCGGTTAAATCCTCCAAGCCCAGAAAAATCATGGGCTTTCCCGCTTTCGTGATGATGCGCTTAATGGAAGATACAATGCCTCCGATGCGGATTCGAGACAGCGGGATTCCCGGCGTTCGCGCGGTGGGCTCTTGGCGCATAATCTTTGCGATGGAAAAAGCCCTCTTCTCCAGGAGATTCTTGAAGTTCTTTAAAGGATGGGAGGAGACGTATAGGCCCAGAAGCTCTTTTTCCCATTGGAGCTTCAGGTTTTCGCTTGTTTCCTCTGCATCCTGCAGGGAAAGCTGGGAAGGGGATTGACTGCTGTTTTCAAACAGGGACTTTTGCGCGCCGTTCTGCATTTTAAAACTCTCCCGGGCAGCTTGCAGGAGCCGCTCTAAGTTAAAGAGCAGCTTATTTCGGTCCGCAAACGCATCAAAGACCCCTGTTTTAATCAGGCTTTCCAGGGACTTTTTATTAAGATTCGTGGAGCTTACGCGGGAAACAAAATCACTGATGCCTACATAGGGGCCGCGTCCCTTTCGTTCTCTAATGATTGCTTCCACAATGCCTTCTCCTACGTTCTTGATGGCCAAAAGCCCGAAGCGAATCTGATGTTTCCCCGGAACCACAGAAAAGTTGCTGAAGCTCTCGTTCAGGTCTGGAGGCAGCACCTCAATACCCATCTTTTTTGTTTCTTCAATAAGGAAGGCAATGCGCTCAATGTCGTTTCGTTCTGCGGTCAGAAGGGCTGACATGAACTCCACGGGGTAATAGGTCTTCAGCCAGGCGGTTTGGTAGGCAATGGTGGCGTAGGCCGCAGAGTGGGACTTATTGAATCCGTAGCGCGCAAAAGGCAAAACCCATTCCCAGAGGCGGTTCGCCACTTTTTGGTCAATGCCGTTCTTCATCATGCCTTCAATGAGTTTTTCTTTCTGCTCTAAAAGCAGGATTCTTATCTTTTTTCCAACTGCCTTTCTTAGGACATCCGCCTCCGCCATTGAGAAACCAGCTAAGTCCCTCGCAATCTGCATAAGCTCTTCTTGATAAATGCAAATACCCTGGGTGTTTTTGAGAATTGGTTCAAGCTTGGGATGCAGGTATTCCACTTTCTTTCTCCCATGTTTTCTGGCGATGTATTCCGGTATAAGTTCCATGGGACCCGGGCGATACAGCGCAATCATGGCAATAATATCTTCAAACTCCGTGGGTTTGAGTTCACGCAGGTAGCGCCGCATGCCCTCACTTTCAACCTGGAAGATTCCAATGCTGTTGGCATCCTGAAAGAGTTTGTACACTGCGGGGTCGTCTTGAGGAATACTGTCAATATCTATGTTTTTCCCGTAGATGGCGTAGATTCGTTTTAAGGTGTCTTCGATGATGGTGAGGTTTTTTAATCCCAGGAAGTCCATTTTCAAAAGGCCCAAATCCTCAATGCTGTGCATTTCGTACTGCGTGACGATATGCTGGTCGTTTTGCGTGGGGTGCTGAAGGGGAACCAGCAAATCCAATGGTTCGGAAGCAATCACCACTCCGCAAGCATGCGTGGAAGCGTGCCTGGCTACCCCTTCCAGCTTCATACCAAGGTCAATGAGTTTTTTTGCTCGTTCATCGGTGTCATACAATTCTTTGAACTCCGTTACCTCCTCTAAGGTTTGTTTGAGGTTGTAGGTAAACGGTATCAGCTTTGCCAAACGGTCGCAGTAGCTGTACTCATATCCCAGGGCCCTTCCCACGTCCCTTACCACGGCTCGGGCCGCCATGGTGCCGAAGGTGATAATCTGGGCTACCCGGTCTGCCCCGTATTTGTCTGCCACATAGCGGATTACCTCGTCTCTTCGGTAGTCGGCAAAATCCAGGTCAATGTCGGGGAGTCCAGATGTCCTTCCCGGATTGAGGAAACGCTCAAAGAGCAGGTTGTACTGCAGGGGATTGATGTTTGTAATCTTGAGAACGTATGCCACCAGAGAGCCGCCCACAGAACCCCTGCCGGGACCCACCACAATGTGCTTTTCCCTTGCCCAATTCACAAAGTCCTGCACGATTAAAAAGTAGGGAGCAAATCCGGTCTGGCCAATGGCGTTCAGCTCAAACTCCAGGCGCTTTGCAGCTTCCGGGCTGCTTTGCAGTGCCGGCTTTTCGCGGAACCGTTCCAGGCACAATTCTTTGAGGTATTCGTCAGCTGATTTGCCCTGCGGCAAGGGGAAGACCGGAAGCCGGGTCTTGCCGAGTTCCAGCTCCAGGACGCACTGCTCTGCTATGAGCTGGGTATTCTCAAGGGCCTGGGGGATATCAGAAAAGAACCGCGCCATGTCTTGAGCGCTTTTCAGGGAAAAGTCGTCTGAACTTAAGGTAAGGCGCTCGGGGTCGTCGGGCCGACTTCCCGTGTTAATGAGCATTAAGATGTCCTGGGCTTCGGCGTCTTCTGGCCTTATGTAATGGGAGTCGGCAGTGGCGACAACGGGAATATTTAGTTTTTGAGAAAGTTCCAGCAAACCCTGGTTAACGGTATTTTGTTCCGGGATGTTCTCGTGTTTCTGAAGTTCCAGATAAAAACTTCCCTTGCCGAATATCTCTTCGTACAAAAGGGCGGTCTCTTGCGCACCCTTTTTCTTTTTTGCCAAAAGCTGCCGTGGAATCTTTCCGTTTAGGCATCCAGACAAGGCAATGAGTCCTCCTGCGTGCTGCCGCAAAAACTCTTCATCCACGCGGGGTTTGTAGTAGAAGCCGCGGAGATGCCCTTCGGTCAGAATCTTCACGAGATTCCTGTATCCTTCCTGATTTTTTACCAGAAGCACTAAATGATAGATGGTGTCGTCAACCCTGGGCCGCTTTTGGTCCATGCCTTCAAAGGCAAGGTATATTTCAGCGCCCAGGATGGGCTTGATGCCTTTCTCCTTTGCCTTTTTGTAAAACTCCACTGCCCCGTACAGGTTTCCGTGGTCAGTTAAGGCAATGGAGTCCATGCCAAGCTCTTTTACCCTGTCTAAGAGCTGGTCTATTTTAGGCAGACCATCCAGCAGAGAGAAATGCGAATGCACGTGGAGATGCGTGAATTTTCCCATGAAACGTTACTCCATTGTATAATAGTTTAATGCAAAGTTCAAAGCGCATTGTAGCTGGAGTAGACGAAGTTGGACGCGGCCCTTTGGCAGGACCCGTGTTGGCCTGCGCCTTTATTATGTTAGCTAAGCTTAGCTTAGCTAAACTGCGGGACTCAAAACATCTCTCCCAGCGCCAGAGGAATGAGTGGTATAAGTTTTTCAAACAGCACCCCGATGTGGCGTGGGGGATAGGCAGAGTTTCAGAACGGGTGATTGATAGAATCAACATCTATGAGGCAACGCAGCTTGCAATGGAACGAGCAGTAAAAAACCTGGAACAAAAACTGCATACCTCAAAATTGTACAGGTGTACATTATTGAGGGATAGTACATCACACCTTAAGCTTCTCATCATTGATGGAATTACAAAAATTAAGACCACTATCCCCCAACAGACCGTGATAAAGGGGGATGAGCAGATTGCCCTGTGCGCCGCTGCCTCCATTGTTGCCAAGGTAACCCGAGACCGGCTCATGCTCCGTTATCATGCCAGATATCCTATGTACCGATTTGACCGGCATAAAGGGTATGGTACCCAATTCCACCTGGAGATGCTGAAAAAACACGGCCCCTGTGCAATACACCGAAGAACCTTTGCGCCGATGAAGTTGAATAACGAATAACGCAAACCTGTTTTGGATTTTGAGCTTTGAGCTTTGAATTTCCCACCCTTGCAAAAAACGGAGTTTTTTGTTAGAGTGGGCTATATGGCAGTTCCAAAACAACATCGCTCCAAATCCCGGCAGGGACAGCGGAGAATGCATATCTTCCTAAAAAGGGCTCACACGGCAGCCTGTCCCAAATGCGGCAAGGCGGTTTTGGGGCATACCGTGTGTGAGAACTGCGGGACTTATCGGGGAAAAGAGGCAATAGATGTTATGGCAAAACTAACCAAGAAAGAGCGCAAGGCAAAAGAGCGTGAGATGGCAGCCCAGGAGAAAACAGAAGGAAAGCCCAGAGAATTAAGCCCCGAAGAATTATCAAGAGCCAGTTAGAATGTTGGAATGTTTGAATGAGGGAATGCAACAATCTAACAATCTAACAATCTAACAATCTAACAATCTAACAATTTAACATGGCCAGTAGACATCTTGCTCGCTCCATTGCCATGCAGACCCTGTATGAATGGGACTTTTCTAGGGGGAAAGATGATGTTTCAAAATCTTTGGAAAGAAACATTGAAGAATTCGGTCCCGGATTGGAAGACATAAACAAAAAGTTCATTCGCACCCTGGTGAACGGAGTCCTGGAGCGAAGAGAGGCCATTGACCGCATAATTGAAAAAGCGGCTCCCGAATGGCCTCTAGACCAAATCACCATGGTGGACCGCAACGTCTTGCGCCTGGGGTTGTTTGAGCTTTTGTACGGCAACAAGGAAGAAGTGCCCCCCAAGGTGGCAATCAACGAGGCCATTGAGCTGGCAAAGAACTTTTCCGGGGAGTCCTCGGGCAAGTTTGTCAACGGAGTGCTGGGAACGGTGTTCCGGGAACTAGGAGAAACAGTTGACAATTGACCGTTAACAATAATTGACAAAAAAGAATTATGCAAGAATTGGCACAACTTGAAAAGGCGCTGAATATTGAATTTGCCAACAAGGATTTATTAACCCAGGCCTTTACGCACCGCTCCTATCTCAACGAGAACCCTGATTCCGGGCTTCAGCACAATGAACGCATGGAGTTTCTGGGTGACGCGGTGCTGGAGCTCGTTGTAACAGAGTACTTGTACAAGAACTATCCAGATAAGCCGGAAGGAGAGCTTACCACGTGGAGAGCTGCCCTGGTCAATGCCAGGATGCTTAGTGTCATTGCAAAAGACCTTAATGTGGGCGACTACCTGCTTCTGTCTAAGGGAGAAACCAGAGAAACCGGAAAGGCAAGGGACTACATTTTAGCCAACGCCATGGAAGCCCTTATTGGAGCTGTGTACCTTGACCAGGGATTAAAAACATGCAAAAAGATTATTGAGCAATACATATTGAGCAGACTCGGCCAGATCCTTAAAGAAAAGCTGTTTGAAGATGCGAAATCCCATTTTCAGGAATTGGCGCAGGAAAAGACGGGCATCACCCCAAGCTACCAAGTATTGGCAGAATGGGGGCCTGATCATCAAAAGCAGTTTCGCGTAGGGATTCTCTTGGAAAAAGACCTGGTGGCGGAAGGAGAGGGTACCTCAAAACAGGAGGCAGAGCAGGAAGCGGCTAGAAATGCTTTAGAGCAAAAGAGGTGGGAATGATTAAAAATGACCAAATAGCTTTCATTATTAAAAATTTTTGAATATGCTGACCATACGACTACAAAGAAAAGGGAAAAAGAACCAACCCTTTTTCAAAATAGTGGTTACAGAAGAAAAGAGATCCTCCACCGGAGGCCGCTTTGTGGAGGAACTCGGCTTTTATAACCCTGTAACCAAAGAGAAGTCCCTCAAAAAGGAGAGGGCAAAGTACTGGCTCTCTGTGGGAGCTAAACCCTCTGACACCGTGTACAATATGCTGGTTCAAGACAGCGTGATTGAGGGAAAGAAAATCCCAAAGCACAAGAAATCCAAGAAAAAGCAGGAAGAGAAGCCTGCTGAAGCTCCAGCGACAGAAGCTCCTAAAGAAAAGCAGGGGAGCGAGCCCGCAAAAGAACAGGAACCAGCCCCAGAGGAGAAACCAGAGGCAGGGGCACCTCCAAAGGAAGCTATCGAGGAACCCAAAAAGGAAGATACCCCCAGCACTTGACAAATCTAGGACCCTATGCTATACTACTGCCATACGTGAATATGGCTGTCAGTATAGGAGAGGTACTGACATTTGAAATTGACAAGCTGAATGAACAGGCGGCTCTCCCAATATTGTGAG
>MHTT01000024.1 GCA_001823165.1 Candidatus Wildermuthbacteria bacterium RIFCSPHIGHO2_01_FULL_49_22b | reverse complement strand
GATTTTGATAATGTATTGGTAGGTATTGACAAGTTTTGGTAGATTTAATACAATATCTATATGAGAATGAAGCAAGACAAAAATCTATTGAGCATAGGCGAGGCCGCCAAGTTTCTTGATGTTTCAATACATACGCTTCGGCTCTGGGATTCGTCCGGGAAGTTGAAAGCCCTGCGAAGTTCCGGCAGGCATCGTTATTACCCCAAAGAGCAATTGGAGCGTTTTGTGTTAGATACCGAGTCAATCGCGCGGGTTTGGGCAGAGAGCCCAACGGCGCCAGAGCTTTTACCCGATCAGTACTGCCGTACGTACGACGTGTTCAAAGCTCGGCTTGACACAATGTCCGGTATCCTTAACCAGGATGCTGCCCTGAAAAGCATGGTGCCGCTCATTACCGCGGTAACGGGCGAAATCGGCAACAACTCATTTGACCACAATTTTGGCAATTGGCCGGATGTGCCAGGGATTTTCTTTTACTATAATACAGATAAGCGAGTCATTGTTTTGGCCGATAGGGGTTTGGGGATCCGCGCAACCCTTTTACGGGTGCGTCCTGCGTTACAAGACGACAGAGAGGCGTTAACGGTAGCGTTTAGGGAGCGTGTTTCCGGCCGCGCTCCAGAGCAGAGAGGCAACGGGCTTAAATTCGTGCACGATGTGGCAATGAAATACTCCCTTGGCGTTTCCCTGCAGTCGGGAACGGCTGTGGCAGACATCGAGAAAAATAAAGGTCAGTTCAAGGTGAGGCTGGCCGAAAGAAATATACGCGGCACCTTAGCAAAGATAACGTACTAACTATGCGCATAGAGCTTAAAAAGTTTGGAGAAGTGCTTACCTCGCGTCCCGCGGGAAAGGAGGCGTTTGCGGCAATTCGCCCGATTCTTGAACCGAATGCCGATGCGATAGAGATTGATTTTTCCGGTATTATTTCTCTTTCACCGTCTTTCGCAGATGAATTTTTCACCGGGCTCAAGGGCATGTATGGCAAGCGAATAAAGTATTTGCCTACAGACAATTCGTCGGTGATAGAAACGCTTAAAATTCTTGAAGAAAGTTAAATGGAAAGGGATGTGTGAAGCAAGGCTTCACACATCCGTAGATTGAGGAATGGTGAGTAGTAGAGATTAAACGATTGGCTGTAAATCTGGAATATGAATATATGTTTCTTGTGTTTGGATAACGGTTCTAACGTTGTCCACGACGCGGAGCCAGATAGAGCATTTTCCTTTGCGACTGTTTTCTGTTATACTAGGGGAATAATAATCTATCTTATACTATCTCTATGGCAAAAAGAAGCACCGGGCTAAGCAAGCATATAAAATCACGCCATTCCCACAAAACCAAGAAGCGATTGGAGGCAAAAAGATTAATGCTGGCAGCAAAGAAGAAGAAAAGACGCGGGTAACCTTAAACCTAGCCAGTCTAAGTTTTGAAGAATCGCCAGGAAGGCGGTTTTTTGCTGCAACTGCACACTCATGCGCACAAAAGAAGGGCAAGAATTCATTGAGGAGTCAGGCAAGTAGGTTTATACTACACTTGCAAGCATGGCTTCTTTGTATTTTACTCGCCTCCTGATATTTTTTGAGAACCTTATTCACAAGGCGATATTGCTTTTGGAACTTGCGTTGTTTGTGCGTTTCTTGCTAAAGATTCTAGGGGCAAATCCGGAAGCCCTGTTCGTGACAACATGGTATCGCTTTACCGAACCCTTTGTAGCGCCCTTTCTTCGCGCCTTCCCAGACGTGATTTGGTTTGACCGCTTTGTGCTTGATACCTCAACCATTTTTGCGATGGTTGTCTATCTGCTGGCAATGCATATTCTCCTTATGCTGTTGAGGTTTTTCTTTGACGAGTAAGGCCTTAGTACCACCCTACGTGGTGGCCGGTGTAGAAAAAGAGGATTGCCGCAGTTCCAATGACAGCTGACCAGAGGACAAAGACGATTCCCCTCTGTACTTTTCTTGCGTCAACGTTTCGAAAAAAGAGATAGCCCAAAAAGAGTACAACAAGGTATAAGGCGAAAGAAAGAATGCTCTTTGAGACCCAATGGTGGCCGGTGAGATTTGTGAGCAAACCCTTTAAGGGAGCATTTAGTTCTGCCGTTATGGTAATAAGTACGACAAAGACAACAGAGAGAGAGGCGGCAATGGAGGAGGCAAAGATGAGACGGAGTGCGTTCATGGTTTGGTGTTATCCCCAGCGGGCAGCAGCTGAAATAACAAATCCCATAAGGCCTATGGCAAGCCCCAGCAGGGCAATGAACCCGGAGAGCGCCAATGCGCGGCCCCGCAGGCCGGCATTCCCAAACTCATCTGCTTTCAAGAAGGTGATGAACAGCGCGGTAAGGGCAAGCGGGATGATAAAAAGAAAGATGTGTTCTTTTGTCTCCATGATGATGTTGTGCGCCCAGGGAGCAAGACCGCCCTTGATGACGGGCTTTACCAACTCTCCGTAGAATTTCACGTAGTAGTAACCCCCGAAGAGCCAGCTTAAGGCAAACCCGGCAACGCCGATGAGAGCTGTGATGCGCAAACGTTTGGTATGCCAGGAAGCGTTTTTTATTTCACCAAAAAGCCATAAAAAAGCGTCAATACCAATAATGGCAAAACCGAGATGCAGACCTATCAAGACGGGTTTGGAGCCCATGATGCTGAAAATATCCATTCCTAAAGTATACCGCAAGACAGCGAAGCGGCAAAGTACCCTCTTTCTGCCGTACGCCAATTGTGCTGAAGGGCGGTTTCCTGGTAGCATGGGCGGTATGGACAGAAAAATCTCTATCTTCGCAGCTGTTATTATTCTTGGGGCAACCCTGCTCTTTTTTGCGGTTTTGAGACCAGCTCAGGATGTGATAAGGGTTGATAATCCGCGCCCGAATCAAAGCATTGAAACCCCGCTTTTTGTTGCCGGGCAGGCGCGAGGCACCTGGTATTTTGAGGCAGATTTCCCAGTTAAGCTCTTTGACGGCAATGACTTTCTTTTGGGCATAACGCCAGCTCACGCCCTGGGAGAATGGATGACAGAGAACTTTGTGCCATTTTCAGCCACCCTTCCTTTCGCGGTTCCTTCCACCTCAAAAGGCAGGTTGGTTTTGGAGAAAGATAATCCGTCAGGATTGCCAGAATATGCGGATGAGCTGATAATTCCGGTTTATTTCAAAGAAGCCCGAGAAATCCCAGAGGATGTTATGACCGTGAAGATATTTTTGAGCGATTCCCGTTTTGTTGGAGAACCATATTTTGATTGTTCTCGCACCGCAGCCGTTGAAAGGCAGGTTCCCAAAACCTTGGCGGTTGCCAAAGCCGCCGCCGAAGCTCTTTTGCGGGGAGCAACCCAGGAAGAAATGAATCAAGGCCTTGTTTCAAATATAAATTCAGGGGTGAGAATTCAAAAAATAATTATTGAAAACGAAACAGCCAAGGTTGATTTTGATGAACAGTTAGAATATCAGGTTGGAGGTTCCTGCAGGGTTGCTGCAATACGGGCTCAAATCACAGAAACTCTAAGGCAGTTCCCAACAGTGGATAGCGTCGTCATTTCAATCAACGGCAGGACAGAGGATATTCTCCAGCCCTAGACCGGTTCCCCGTTATGCGAAAGTCCCATTGAGGCCCTGCGGTATGAATAGTTTCCTGGCAGAACCAAGGAGCCATGCGCTTTGTCCGTGAAGAATCGCCAAGAATAAGAGTTTCTGATAGAGTGAGGAGCATACCGCATGAGACATATTGTATTTGCCCTTGGAGTTCTTGGGATGGCTGCCCTTAGCTTGCTTGCCTTTGCTGTGCTGCGCAGCCAGCCCGCGCAAGAGCAGGAAGCGCCCGAGCGTCTCTTGACGTCCCAGGCGGACACCGCCTTTCACGAGACAGAGCTCCTGCAGGAGAAGCCGCCCCGCATTGTTCGTGAAGAAACAAAAGGGGTGTATCTTACCAGATGGTCTGCCGGGTCAGAGGT
Organism: Candidatus Wildermuthbacteria bacterium RIFCSPHIGHO2_01_FULL_49_22b; assembly: GCA_001823165.1. Taxonomy (GTDB): domain Bacteria; phylum Patescibacteriota; class Minisyncoccia; order Minisyncoccales; family UBA10102; genus 01-FULL-49-22b. The sequence continues at coordinate 2,160 of MHTT01000024.1, read as the reverse complement.
TCGCGTTGCGCAAGTTTTGGAATTGGCACGGCAAGGCAAGGTGAACTCCGTTGTCGTGGACATCAAGGACTCCGGGGGCTCGGTTGCCTATGACAGCGGTGTTCTGGAGGCGGCAGCCCTAGGGGCCGAACGGGGAAATATTAAGAACATCGCTTTATTCCTGGAGCGGTTCCATGAAGCCGGCTTGTATGTGATAGCGAGAATAGCGGTCTTTCAAGACCCGGTGTTTGCCGGGGCGCATCCTGAATACGCCTTGCGCAAAGAGTCCAGCCCGCAAGAACTTTGGACGGATAATAAAGGGTTGGCCTGGGTGGACCCCGCGGCAAGGGCCGCATGGGAATACAACGCGGCTCTTGCGACAGACGCTTTTTCCCGAGGATTTGACGAGGTGAACTTTGATTACGTGCGCTTTCCCTCAGACGGAAACCTCTCTGATATCTCCTACCCTGTGTGGGATGAAGAAATGCCCATGAGAGAGGTTATCTCTTCTTTTTACGAGTATCTTGACGCGGGACTCCGCAACAAGGTTATCTCTGTGGATTTGTTCGGGCTTGCCGCAGCGGATACATGGGATGATATGGGCATAGGCCAGGTGCTGGAAGACGCCCTTCCCTTTTTTGATTTCATTTCTCCTATGGTGTACCCCTCCCATTTTGCCCCCGGGTTTTTGGGATTTAAAAATCCAGACGAGCATCCCTACGAAGTGGTGAACTTTTCTTTGCAACGGGCGCGAGAGCGCGTTGCAGAGTTTGCAAAAACAAGGGAAAGCGCGGCCAAACTCCGGCCCTGGCTTCAATATTTTGACCTTGTGGATTCTAAGGTTTCCTACGACTCCTCCTTGATACGAGAGCAGATACGGGCCGCAGAGGACGCGCTCGGCAAGGACTTTGCGGGGTTTCTGTTGTGGAACCCGGAAAACGTGTACCCGCCAGAGGAGGTCGGGGAAATTACAAAAGAGGGCGTTGACGCATTGTAATGCATGAGCGTTGAGCTTGTATTAACAGCGGTTCTGTGTAAGGAATGGAAGTAGAACCCGGCAATTTCCGCTTTTGGTCCTTGATATATGGGGAGGTACGGAAATGAAAGTAGTAAAGAATGCCGTGCAATGGGTTTGCCTCGGTGGAGTGGTTGCCGTATCTTTGGCAGAGTACATTGGGGTATATCTTCTGTTATTTGTGTGGCGGGCGGACAAGCGCCGCACATGGTCCTTCTTTCTTGCGCCTCGGCTTGACAGAATGATGAAATACCCCAGACCTCACGGCGGCTTTCGATAGTGCGTCCTTGCTCGCGAGACGCACTTTCTTTTGCTTTTTCTTGAATAGGTGAGGATTTTTTCTCCGCGAGAATATGATATGATATCTGCATGAATCCTTTTTTGGTTACTCTGGCAAGCACTTTTTTGATTACCCTGCTTTCTCTTTCGGGGAGCATTCTATTGTTTTTCAAAGACCATTTTATCCAGAAAATCTCTTTGTTCCTGGTGGCATTGGCAGCAGCAGCTCTGCTTGGAACTGCCTTTCTCCATATTCTTCCTGAGGTATTGAAAGAAGAACTCCCGGAACAGGCATTCTTAATTCCCCTCATCGGATTTGTCGCTTTTTATATCGGGGAAAAACTGCTGCACCTGCATCATGCAACCGAAGAGCAAAAAGAACATGCTCCAAAGGAACTCGGCATTTTAAGTTTATCTGGCGATTTCATTCATAATTTTGTAGATGGGGTTATCCTTGCAGCAGCGTTTTTGGTTGATATAAAGCTGGGATTGGTTACGACAGCAGCGGTTGCCCTGCACGAAATTCCCCAGGAGATAGCTGAATTTGGGGTGCTCTTGTACGCCGGATTTTCTAAGGCGCGGGCCCTTGCCTTAAACTTCCTCTCTGCCACCGCTATTATCGTAGGAGGAATCGGAGGTTTTCTCGCGCAGGATATTCTACTTTCTTTTATCCCCTATGTTCTTTTGTTTGCCGTAGGAAGCTTTCTTTATCTTGGAGCAACTGACTTTGTGCCCGAATTCAAGAATGAGAGAGCTCCTGGGAAGATATTTGGTCTTTCCTTTGTGTTCTTTGCGGGATTGGCGTTTATGTGGTTTCTTACCTTTGTTGAATAAAAAGGTCGTAAATCATTTTGTTGCTTTATGAATAAAAAAACATTTTCTTTGCT
>MHTT01000023.1 GCA_001823165.1 Candidatus Wildermuthbacteria bacterium RIFCSPHIGHO2_01_FULL_49_22b | reverse complement strand
GGTTCGGTTTCGGGTAGCTTCCCCATCGTTGGCGCCACTCACACGATCAATGCCACTTTGGACATTGGTACCGTGACTATGGGCCGTGGATCTTATGATCCTGGCTCTGCTCTGACTAAGGAAGTAGGTGTTGTGGGTTACAACTTCTCGTCTGTCAGGGTTACAGCTGGCTCGAACGAGGATATGTACCTCCGCTCCATCCGTTGGAACCAGACTGGTTCAGCGGCTCCTAGTGATCTTGCCAACCTAACGACTGTGGTTGATGGCGTGTCTTACTCCACAGTCATCTCGTCTGACAGCAAGTATTACAGCACCGTCTTCCCAGCTCCTGGCCTCTTGATCGTCAAGGGCGCATCCAAGGATATCACCATCAAGGGTGACATTGTGGGTGGCTCTGGCCGCACAATAGCCTTTGATCTCGCCAAGAGGATTGACATCAACTTGGTTGGTAAAGACCATGGCTACGGCACCACTCCTCCCCAGACAACTGGCAACTCTAACAACTGCGGCGCGACCACTGGTACCTCGTGCTTTACTACAACCGAGGATCCTTGGTATGACGGCGCTGTCGTGACCGTGTCGGCTGGTACTATGAACGTCAGTTCGTGGTCGGCCGGTGTTCCTTCGGCAAACATCGCTGAAGGAGTGTCTGATGTTCCGATCGCTGGCTTCACCGTTGACGTTAAGGGCGAAGGTATCTCTGTTGGTTCGATGATCTTCGGTGTTGGTGTGACTGGCACCGTTGCTTCGGGCGGCATTGATTCTGTCAAACTTATCGACGAAACGGGCAAGACCCTCGCTGGCCCTACCGACGTCACCCAGATAACCACGGGTTACGGAACAGTCACCCTCTCTAACTCGATAACATTCAAAACGGGTGTTACCAAAGTTAAATTGGTGGCCAAGGTTGATACTAGTGCTGCCAACAACGACACTGTTGTAGCCTCTACCACCCCTGGTAGCGGTTGGACAAGCGTCAAGGGCGAAACTACGGGGAATACCATTACTCCTTCCCCTTCTTCCGCCATCTCTGGTTCTACTCAAACAGTTAAGGCTGGAACATTAACGATTACGGTTTCCACTCTACCTCCGGCTCAGAACGTGGTCGCCGGTTCCAAGCAGTTCACCTTCGCCAACTACATCTTCGATGGTTCTGCCTCTGGCGAGGATGTGCGTATGAACACGGTGCCTCTCTACTTCGACACCACAGGTACGCGCACCGATCTTACCAACTGTTCGCTCTACGATGGAGCCACGGCTCTTAACACCGGTTCTAATGTTAAGAACCCAGCTACCACCGACACAGCTTCATCCACCTCTCTTACCTTCGATGGTACAGGTTTGATTGTCACTAAGGGGACAAGCAAGACCCTCTCTATGAAGTGTGATCTCAAAACTGGTGTTACCACCAAGTATTGGTGGGGTGTTGATGCGGGCGCTACCTTCACAGCCTCTGGTCAAACCAGCGGTTCAACCATCACGCCTACGGCTACTGATGCTAACGGTCAAATTATGACCGCCGTTGCTGGTGGTGGTTACAGCGTGGTGAATTCGGCTGATTCCTCGGTGCTCTACCGCGCAGTCCAGGCCGGAGCCACAGACGTGATTTTGGCCAAGTACATCTTCACCGCTTCTACGTCTGAGGATGTTACTATCAAGCAAATTGTCTTAGCTCTTGGCAACACCGCTTCCAACTCGCCGGCTGACCTTGTTGGTCAACAGGTAACAGTATGGAAGGGTACTACCCAGGTTGGTATAGGCCAGTTCGGTGTCGGCGGTACTGCCGATGTCGCCACCTCAACGCTTTCGGCTCCGTTCAACGTCCCCAAGGGTGAATCTGTGACTATTACAGTCAAGGGTTCGCTTACGGCCCAGGATTCTATTAATGGTACCCCGGGCGCCTTCATTGTAGTCAACTACGATGGTGGTGTGGGTAATAACGGTAGTTCCTCAAGCGCCACTGGTAACTATGGTACGGGCGTTGATTCGGGCTCGACCATTGGCGGTAGCTACGCTGCTGTCACCAACACCAACGGTGTGCGTGTATTCCGTGGAGTTCCGACTATCTCGGTCCTCTCAAGCGGTTGCGCCACTTGTCTACAGACTGGCGTGGATCTCTACAAGATTCGCGTTACCGCTCCCGCCGCTCGCGGTATTGGTCTCCGTGCTGTCAGCTTCAACGTGAGTTCGATTGGTATTGGAGTCACTGGCTGGCAACTCGTTGGTCCTAATGGCGCGGTTAATGCCACAGCAGTTGCTTCTACCACCAATAATCGCTTGATCATCAACTTCGACAACTCGTCTACGGACAGTTTGGTTGATGCTGGTGATTCCAAGGATTACGCGGTTCGAGCCACTGGCTTTAGTTCGGCCCTCACTTCGGCAAACACAGAGACGGTAAGCATCAACCTGGTGTCTGACACCACAACCCCAAGCTACTTGGCAACAGGCACGCTTATGGGCTCGGTGTACTCAATCCAGAACAGTGCTTCAAGCTCTGACAAGTTCGTGTGGACACCGTTCTCAAGCACCACCCCGGCGGTATTGACAGCAGCGATGCAGCTCAATGCTGACTGGACGAACAGTTACGGAGTGCCCGGCTTCAATGTAAGTCAGGATCTCCCAGCTCAAAGCTTCAGCAACTAATACTTCTATCGGGTCGATACGATTTAAGTAGCGATTACCCCCTCCGCCTTTGGCGAGAGGGGGTTTTCGTTTTACCCAGAGTCCGACGAAAGGTTGCTTGCAAAAGTTTTTTATGTCTGTAAAATATGATTATGAACAAAAATAATCTAACTATCATAGTAGTTCTGCTTGTCATAATTGGCGGTTTTTGGTTTTGGCAATCCCAGCCTGCGGGTGTGGTTGCACCTAGCGGAGTCGTGTCTAGCTCCACCCCATTTACGGCCACAACCAGTGCCAGCGATCCCAAGATTGAACTTGGCACGTCCTCGGCGCCCAGGGTTACCAAAGGGGTGGTACCCAATCTTGGCCACCAAGTGGTCTACAAAACAGGCCTTACCGTCGAACAGAAGAAGGCAATAGTAAGTAGTATCGAACAGGCGAGAGGCGTGCTTGCCAGTGATAAGTTCAATTTTGACGCATGGATAGATTTGGCCAATGTTACTTCAGGAGCGGGCGATGACAACTATGCCATAGAGATATTAAAATTTGTGTCGCTCAATACACCTAAATGGGCCCTACCCGAGAGCAATCTCGGTATGATTTATGGTTACCACATTCACGACAACACGACGGCCGAAAGCCACTTCAGAATAGCTCTCGAGCGCGAACCCAATGTCGCCTACTACTGGATTCAAACGGCCCAATTCTTCATTGATATTGACAATGAGGCCGAAGCCCGGAGGGTTCTCCAAACAGGCAAAAATAAAAAAGTAACTGACTATCAGAGGCTAGAGCAGATGCTAAAAAGCCTGTAGCAGGGGTAACGTGAGTTATCCACTTTTAGGCCTTTAACCTATAACACATCTGGTAACATACGGGTTACAATAGTAGTTGGATAAATTTATTATTATTAACCCCGACAGGGGATAGCTCTTTTGTAGAGTATTAACTAAATATGAAGCAGAAAAATATTACGGCTCTCGCGTTCTCGGCTGGGGTGCTTACAGCCGCAGTGCTTTTGATTGGCCAAGTAGTGGGTGCCTCAAGCACCATCAGCACCAACATAAGTACTGATGGTACACTTTCGGTAACCGGCATAGTCAACGCCTCAAGCACTTTGCAAGCCACGGGCGATATTACCACGTATGGTGGCGGGACTTTCGGTAACTCAGCCACAGCAGACCAGTATGTTTTTGTTGGCACTTTGCAGGCTTCGTCCACGGCACTTTTTGGTGGACAGGCCAACTTCTATGATTCCATTGGCGTGGGTACCGCTACCCCTGCCACCACAGTAGGTATAGTGGGTACAACAACGATGACACGAGGTCTCGTGGTTGGGGGAGCGACCACTGGTACCCCAATAAGCGCCGTTATGATGGGCACGTGCACCTACAACCCAGGCGCGGCTATTGTCGCTAGCACCACTCTCTCCACCAACTGTACAGGTGCGACTGGCGTGCGCAATGGTGATCGAGTGTTTGTTACCCCGCGCTCATTGGCAAATTACCTTACTTTGACGAGCGCCTCTTCGACCGCTACTGACGATGTTGTTCAGGTAAGCGTGTACAATATGGGATATGGTGGCCCCATTACCCCCGCGTCAGCCACTTGGAGTTGGATGGCTATCCGATAACTTTAGCAGCTTAAAAAATATGCTGCTATGAAAAAAATAAACAAAATCATCCTTGCCGTAGGCTTGTTTGCCTTGCCCGTATTTACCTTCGCCGCTTACAACGATGTGTCACTACAAACCGGAGGGGTGATAAGTTCCAATGGCATAAACATCGACGTAAGTGGCACCGATAGCGTGATTGAGAGTATTACTGTAAATTCCGGTAGTTTTACGATGCAAATGAGAGCAAATTCGTACGTAAAATTATCAGTCCCTACGTACAATCAATTATCTTACGAAGACTCATATGACACGGGGAGCTCTATAGAATATACCTGCAATGCCAGTAATTCAGTACTTCAAATCAGAAGGTCCGACGACAGTCAGCCGACCACAATCACCGTAACCCCGTCGTCGACTATATGTAGCAATTCAACTACCAGTAGTGGCAACGGTGGTATTGTGGGCGGTGGTGGAGGCGGAGGCGGTAGTTACACCTACATACCACCCGTGACTGCTACTACATCAGCAAACACAACAGGCACTTTGCAGGCCCAATTACTTGCCCTGCAGTCCCAGCTGGCTGGTATGGGCGGTAGCGCAAAGAGTGCTCTTACCCTCCGTCTCACCCTCGGTTCCACCGGTCCTGAAGTTAAGATTCTCCAGCAAATCCTTAACACCGATCCTGAAACCCAAGTTTCCCTCTCTGGCGCCGGTTCCCCAGGTAACGAGACCACTCTCTTTGGAGGCGCTACCTTAGCCGC
>MHTT01000022.1 GCA_001823165.1 Candidatus Wildermuthbacteria bacterium RIFCSPHIGHO2_01_FULL_49_22b | reverse complement strand
GTCTCGCAAAGAAAAAGACGGGTAAGAAATAACGGGGCATCACAAAACATTACTATACTATATAGTATAGTAGTGTTGTATTTCGCGGAAAGATGGATATTACTTCACTACAACAAGAGTACGATGCTGTTTTGCAGGAACTCCAAAACCCGGCGTTGATTTCTGATTGGGAAAGATTCCAGGAACTCTCCAAAAAGAAAGCAAGGATGGAGAAAATCCTGAAAAAATCCCAGGAGGCAGAAGACCTTAGAACCCAATTGCAAGAGAACCTGGAAATGCTGGGGGCAGAAGACCAGCCAGAACTGCTTTCCCTGGCAGAAGAAGAACTCAAAACTCTCCAGGAAAAACTTAAGGCAGCGGAGCAAGAATTACAAGAACTCCTTGCAACAAACAAAGAAAACCTTCCCCAAGCCCTTATCATGGAGTTTCGGGCAGGAACCGGAGGAGAGGAAGCTGCCTTGTTTGCCGCAGACCTCCTTTCAATGTACCAAAAGTATGCGGCAAAGAAAGGATGGCTGACAACATTGATTGAAGAGGATCGAACTGACATTGGAGGCATAAAGTCAGCGGCCATAGAGATAGAGGGACAAGAAGCATTCTTGCATCTGCAGTATGAAGCCGGGGTGCACCGGGTGCAGAGAATCCCAACAACAGAAAAGGCAGGGCGCATCCATACCTCCACTGCCACAGTAGCCCTGTTTCCCAGGGCAGCAAAGACCCAATTTCAAATCAACTCCCAAGACCTTAAGGTGGAGTTTACCAACTCTTCTGGGCCTGGAGGACAGAATGTAAATAAGAGGCAGACCGCGGTGCGGCTCACGCATGTGCCAACCGGCCTTGTCGTATTCTCCCAATCCTCGCGCTCCCAGCAAAAAAACAAGGAGGCGGCTCTTTCCCTGCTGGAGTCAAAACTCCTGCAGCAAAAAGAAGAAAAAGAGGAAAAAGAGGCGGCGGGCAAAAGAAAAGCCCAGATTGGCTGGGCAAAGAGAGTAGAGAAGATTCGAACCTACAATTTTCCCCAGAACAGGGTTACGGACCACCGCATTGAAAAATCCTGGCACGGCCTGGAAAATATCATGGCGGGCAACCTTGACCCCGTGATTCAATCTCTCAGGGAATATCAACGGAGCTCTGCTGAGAAGGCGTAAAAGAAAAACAGTCCAGAAAGGCCTTAAGGCCTTTCTGGACTGCCAATATGAAGCTGGAAGCCGCTTTCTCGGGCAACCTCCAACTCTTCTCCTTCAAAAACCCAGTACAGGACAAAACCAGCGTCATGAAGAACAGTAATAGCCCCCGCGAGTGCTTTACGCACCCGCGCAAGAGCTTTGGCATCGCAGGGCTCATCCAGGCAAATCGACCAGTATTTGCTGCCCCTGCCTCTTTCTATCCAGGCCTCTGCTCTGTACCGCATACCTTCTCCTTGCTCGCGTTTGGTTCTTCATAGAACAAAAGGGTACAAAAATCAACTCTCTAGATGCCTTTGAGGGTCTTAATGTCTTCCTCGTATCTCCTTGTGATTGCCATCACATTGTCTCCGTAAAACTCATATCGTATCTGGTTTGAGAGAGAGCAGCTCCCGGAAAAGTAAGATACCGCAGCGCACCACTCGTATTCAAAGGTCTGTTTGATTGCCCCCACGTCAGCTAAATACACGGCAGAAGCAAGGAAGGCGTCCCTGATATTCCAGGGGTCAGCCGGGCTCCCTTTTAGTTGCGCAATCCTATCTCTATACAGCATCCAGGTTAAAGGAATAAACTGGGCAGGGCCCATGGCGCCCCCATATCCTCCAATAGAAGGAAGGGGGCAGGACACGGGCGTGTTAAAAGGATCTCTTCCCAGCTCCTGGGTGAGCTGCAAAAAGGGCTGTACATCTCTTGAGGGTTTCATGACCCGAGAGACAAAGGTTCCCTGAACCGTTTCCCCGTTTCCGGTCTTGACATCTTTCAAGTAGCACTGGCCCACGTTTTTTCCAATGTTGGACTCTTGTGTGAGCACGGCCAACAGGAAGGGGGCCCGGACGCCAGTGAGCTGGGTAACCGCCTCTGCAATCTCCACGGCCTCCCCAAACGTTGGAGCTTCGGGCACTCCGATTAACTCAAAGATGCGGGAGCGTATCTGCTGAGCCTGCTTCTGTCTGTCTGTCAGGAGTTTTTGATATTCCGATTCCTTTCCTTTTGTGACATCCAGAAGCTGCTCGTTCTGATTCGTTAAGTACTGGCTTTCCTGCTTCTGCAGAATCTGGATTCTCACAAAGTTCTCCTCGTCTGACTTCTCGGTCTCCAGCTTATCCTTTTGCCCCTGTAGGTACAAAGAAAGGTCAATGGTGGCCTCCAAAAGCTCTCTGTTGCGGTCTTGAAGGGCCTGAAGACCGGCCAGGTCATTGAAAAAATCAGACAGGGTGGGACCGGTCAAAACAATCTCCACCATGCTTCGTTGGTCCTTTTGGTACAACCGCTGCAAAAGCTCGGCTAACTGCTGTTTTTTCGCCTCAACTTCTTCTTCAGTCCTCTCAATGGAGTACGTCGTGTCGCCAATCTGGCCCCTGAGGTCGTCAATGAGCCGGTTGGACTGGGCAATCTGCAGGTCAAGCTTTCGTATCTTGTTTTTGAGAAGGGAAATCTCGTTCTGCAGGGTTTTCTTTTCTGCCTGGGTGCGCGTGATGTCTTTCTCAATTGTCTCAATTTCTTTTTCAAGTGCCTGAAGTTCCGTTTCCAGCTGCTCTCGTTCCTCCGCGGGGGTCAGCGCAAAAGAAAAAGCCGGCAACAGGAATGCTGCGAGCATCAAAATACCAGTGAGTTGTTTTAGGCCTGATCTCATGTATCTTGTATATTGTATCTTGTATTTAGTATACAAGCTACAAGCTACAAAATACAAACTACGAGCTCTTGAGCTCTTTTTGGGGCTCTTCCTTTTCCTCTTCTTCTTTCTTTTCTTCCACTTTCTCCACTGCCTCAACTGCAGCAGCTTCCTCCTCCACCGGTTTTGCAAGCTCTTCTTCCACTCTTTCTGCAGGCACCACCTGGGCCACGATCCAATCCTTTTCGGCCAAAACCTCAACCTTGGAATCAACCTGCAGGTTTTCAACCAAGATGCGGTCTTCCAAAGTCTTGAGGCCCAAAACATCAACTACAATCTCGCTTGGAAGGTCTTGGGGCAAGGCCAAAACCTCAACCTCGTGCACGTTTTGAATAAGGGTGCCTTCAAAGTCCTTAACGGCAGGCGCCTCCCCTTCCAAATGCAGAGGCACCATGATTTTAATCTTTTCATCCAGGCGCGGCTGGTAAAAATCCACGTGGATGGGTTCTCCAGACAAGGGGTGGCGTTGCACTCCCCGGATGAGCACGGGGGTCGTCTCCTTTCCGAGCTCAAGAGAAAAAAGGGAGCTTTCTCCCGCCTCCCGGTAGACCTGGTCAAACTCCTTTTTTGCCACAGACAAAGCAGCGGGCTTTGCCATGTGCCCGTACAACACTGCGGGAATCTCCCCCTTTCCCCGAAGATTGCGTACTTTCTTGCCAAGTATTTTTCTTTGTGCCGCCTTAAGAGATAACATGTCTTTATGGTTTGTTTATCGTTATGCTGAGATGTGCTAAGACCGTCGTAGCACATGTCCACACTGCCGTACAATGACACCTGGTGTTAAATTTTGTTTGCCGAACCCAGAAACTGCAAATGGTGTTCCGCCACCTTCTGTACCGCCTCAACACTTTTGGGCAGAATCTTGTAGGGAGTAATCTCGTTGGGCATTTCTTTGAGCGTCGCTCTCAAGGTATTAATAAAGGCCCCTCTCAATTCCGTGGAAATATTCACCTTCACCACTCCGGTCTTTACTGCCCGCAGAAGGTCTCGGGGCGGCGTTCCAGAGCCCCCATGCAATACCATAAAACACGTAGCATGTTTTTTGATTTCACGCAACCTCTCAATGTCCAAACGCGGATTCTCTGCATACATTCCGTGCACCGTGCCAATGAGCACCGCCAAAGAATCCACTCCGGTCTTTTCTACAAACTCGTTTGCTTCTTTGGGGTCTGTAAAAGAATCCTTGCCCAGCTTCGGGGCTTTCCCCTTGTGAAAGGTTGAATGTTTCCCTGGAATCTCGGCAAACTCCCCTTCCACCACAGAAATCCTGCGCTTTCTTGCCAAGGCCACCACTCTTTTTGTTATGCCAACGCTCTCTTTGAAAGAATACGAGGAACCGTCAAAGTGCACAGCGTCATATCCTGCCTCGATTGCCTCTTTGACAGATTCAAGAGATTTTCCATGGTCAAAGTTCAAATAGATAGGAATCTTTGTTTCCTTTCGGTGCGCCCCCACGAGGGCAACCGCCTGCGCCTTTCCCAAAAACCCGCTGTCCCCCTCTGAAGTTCCCACCAGCAAGGGGGCCTTCAGGCGAACTGCCGCCTGCACAATGCCCTGCAGCTGTTCTGCGCAAGAAAAGTTAAACTGGGGCAGGGCCCAACCCTCCTTTCTGGCTTTCTGGTAATAGTATTTGAGAGTTCTTTGCACCATTGTATCAGTATACCAAACTTTCTGTCCTTCGTCATCCTAAATTCTGCCATTACTTTACCAGGCTTATTATGCGCGACCGCTTAAAATAACCCCAAGCGCTTCTCTGTTTTAAACTAAGCTGAAAACTTTGCGCAGGTGAATATCGTTGTCTATAGTTTCAAGGACTCCATAGCGCACGTAGGGGCGCATATCAAAAAACTCAACAATAAAGTCAATCTCGTCCTTGCACTCGTAAGGAAATACAAACACGCTTTTCTGGAGTTCATAAAATCCAAGCTCGCGGAGTTTTCTGCGAAGCGCCTCTCGGGCGGGCTTTATCTTCTCCGGGACATCAAACACCACAAGGCGCCATTTACCATCCCACTCCCCTGTTTGTATCTGCATTTCTTCAAATCGATAGGTCAACGCCCGAACTTTCCCCTTTTCTGACAATACAAAGGTACTAGTGCCATCTTTATTCTCGTGAGCCTCAACAATTTTTGACTTGTAGAGCTGGCGAATAGTATTCTCTAATTCTTTCCGATCTATTTTCTTCCATTCGCGCTCAAGTTCTTTTACAATACGCGCCTGCCGCCTTGGACTATACGTCAATCCCAACGCAACACCCGCCAAAAGTAGGAGTAAAACCTTTTGCCCTGTTGGAGAACTCTTTCTCGGCATATAGTTTTATTATGCGCTATCGCTATAAATAACACAATTTTTCTTCTCCTTTTCCCTTCTACCTAAATCTTATTTTAAGCGATAGCAACAAATAAGAATGATCCAGTTCTAACACCAAAGCCGGAACTTGTTCTGCAAAAAGAAAAGAGGGAGCTAGAGCCACACCGAAGTGTAGATAACTCCCTCATTTTTGCCGTCGGACTCAAGGACCAAGAGACAAAAAGTCAAAAGGTCCAAGAGACCAAGAGTTCAAGGGTCTGCTGCAGGAGGAACGCCGACGCCGAACCAGATTCGGCATGGACGCTGCCAACCAAGCGCGCGATGAACTCGAGCTCGCTGTCGCCGAGGACGTAGAAGCTCGGC
>MHTT01000021.1 GCA_001823165.1 Candidatus Wildermuthbacteria bacterium RIFCSPHIGHO2_01_FULL_49_22b | reverse complement strand
CTCACTTCGACTTCGCTCAGTGTAAACATTTGTGCTAAAATAGACCCGACCGAGACGGGTAGATGAGACACCCTACAAAAGCCTCAAAATCCCTCTTAAACCCTTGGTTTTAGACCGAGATACACAGCCATGAAGAAAATAGCCGCCGTTATTCTTAAAAATAAAAGGGGGCAGATTCTTTTGATGAAGCGGGACGACGATCCTGATATTCCATTTCCTAATACCTGGGATTTAGTGGGCGGTCATATAGAGGAGGGAGAATCTCCTGAAGAAGCTCTGCGGCGAGAGACGAAAGAGGAAATAGGATGTGAACCAGATACCCTTTCTTTCTGGAGACAGTATGAGGTACAAGAGGGAGACGTCTATCCTAATGTAAAGTACATCTTTCGAGGCACTCTATCTAAGCCTGTTAGCGAACTTACTCGCGGTGAAGGACAGGAGCTCCGTTTTTACGAACCTCAAGAGATTGCTTCGCTCCAACTTGCTAATGTCATAGGGGGTATTCTCCAGGATTACCTTCGTGAAACGACAAGTAAATAGGTTCTAACTTCATCCAGCGCCCCCAATAACATGGTTCTCATAGCCACAATCGGAGGAATCGGCGCCCTCATATTTTGGGGGTTAAGCGATTACTTCACCGGAAAAAGCGGCAAAGAAGGGAACGATTCTCTCACTGCCTTGATAGTAGAGTGTTAGACCTCCGAGGTCTAACACTCTACCGAGGTCTAACACTCTAACACTCTAACACTCTAACACTGTGCTAAAATGACCTGACCGAGACCCTCCTTCGCTAAAGCTACGGCGGGACAAGAATCCCTCTTAAACCCTTGGTTCTAGACCGAGGTACATAACTATTGACAAGCCCCGTTGGTAGATTATAATAGGATTATAATGACACAAAAAATATTAAAAGTTGGAAGTTCAGCTGCGGTTACCATTCCCAAGGAAGTGCTTCGTGAGTTTGGGTTACGTATCGGGGATCGGGTTCAGGTAGAAACCGACAAAAAGAGAAGAGTTGTGATGGTAAAACCCCTCATCTTTGTTAAGCAGGAACTCGTTGATTGGACGAATGGGTTTATCAAGAAATACCGCACAGCGCTTGTTGCGCTTGCGAAAAAATAGCCTCTTGTGAAATACCTCACGCCGCAAGATATCCTTGTTATTCACGCAAGGATTATTGACGAGACGGGAGGTTCTCACGGAGTACGAGACACCGGCCTTTTAATTTCGTTGACAGAACGGCCGAAGACCAGCTTTGGGGGGAAAGAAATGTATGCTGGTATCTTTGAAAAGGCCGCTGTATATCTTGAGTCCCTGGTAAGATACCATGCTTTCATAGACGGCAATAAAAGGACTGGTATTGTGACAGCCGCAAGGTTTTTGTTTCTTAATGGATATATGTTGAGTGTAAACAATAAAGAGATGGAAAAATTTGTTCTTCAAGTAACCGAGGGGAAACCCAATCTTGAAGTAATTGCTCTGTGGTTTCGAAAACACGCCAAAAAGATATAAACCAAAAGAATGTTAGACCTCGAATGTTAGTGTTAGACCTCCGAGGTCTAACATTCTACGAGGTCTAACACTCGACTCGATAGACCTCCGAGGTCTAATACGAGGTCTATCGTCATCTATCATCATCTATGATTATTGACAACATCCAAAACATTTCTCTCTATCCCAACTTAGGAGAAAAGATAGTTAAAGCTCTTAGGTTTCTAACGGAAGGCAATATCTCTCAAATGGAAACAGGGAGGCATGAGATTGACAACTCTGATGTTTTTGCCATAGTAAGTACCTACAAAACAAAGTCACAAGAAGAGAGCTTGTGGGAAGCTCACCGTCAATACATTGATATCCAAGCCATGATTGAAGGAAGCGAACGAATAGGCCATGCTCCTATAGATACATTGAACATAACTCAACCTTACGACCCAGCTAAAGATATCACGGCATTAAGGGGTAGCGGCGATATGTTCATTCTTAAACCGGGTATGTTTGCCATTTTTTACCCAACAGACGCTCATATGCCAGGCGTATGCGCAGACGGCAATCAACAAGTGAAAAAGATAGTGATTAAGGTAAGGGCTGCGTGACATAGAGAACTATCCTTAAATGGCGCAAAAAACAAAATAGGTGAAGACGGTGAAATCAGGATCTTCGTTTCTCAAGCTCATATCTCTGAATATAGAAGGGGATAAACATATTCCAGATGTTCTTGCATTTCTCAAACGAGAGAAGCCGGAAGTGGTGTGCCTCCAGGAAGTATACCTCCAGGATTTTGAGTTCTTCAAAAAAGAGCTGGGAATGAAAGGGGAGCATGCGCTTATGATTAAAAAACCTTTGTATACAAAGAAAGACACGGGCGTGCCGTTCCCCTATGGAATCTGCCTGCTCAGCAAATATCCTTTTCAGCAATTCCGGCAATCCTACTACCACGGAAACGCCGCGTCCGTACCGGAACTTCAAAAGGAAGACCCAAATAAAGAATATGGTGTCTTGCTGTACGGGACTCTTGAGAAAGAGAATGTCAAGTTTACCATAGGAACCACGCATTTTACCTGGACCCCCAACGGCCAAGCAGACGAGAGACAACGGGAACATCTTAGTGCACTCCTCAAGATTCTCAAGGGAATACCCGAAATTGTCTTTTGCGGGGACTTTAATGCTCCCCGGGGAAGGGAAATCTTTGCTAAAATCGCCCAGCAGTACATTGACCACATTCCTAAGAAATACGCCACGAGCATTAACAAGGATGTCCACCAAAAAGGGGGCCTTCAGCTCATGGTGGACGGCTTGTTCAGCACGCCCCACTACAAAACCAGGAACGTGCGCCTAGTGAAGGCCGGAAGCGACCATTTGGCAATTACGGCAGAGATCGCGCGCCAAACAATCAAACGGCAAACAAAAGGCCCCTTACGAAGAGGCCTCTGATGGGTAGATTTGCTGGGGCGGAATGCACGATTTCCATCTTTCCAGTTTTATGTACTTGTCAACTGTGATTTCGGCAATCTTTGCAGGAATTCTTCTTTGTTTTTGCGATGGCTTGTGAAAAACCGACAAGCCAGGATATAAGCCCTTTTCTTGAATCAGTTTTCCCCTTAGCTCTTGCGCCCTGCGCCTCTGCCTTTTTCGATGGATGAAGGAGAGACGCCCTGAAATGAAATTCCGTATGGCATGGGCTGGAGCACCACACCAATCTTCCGGGTTCTCCCCAAGCTCTAGCAGTATTTTTCTCTGACCCATGGTTGGCCCAGCTTTTTCCTCCATCTCTCACCTTCCTAGGATTTGATGCTAAGAAAACCATACCACAGGAACTTTCCTTCTTCAAGGGGGATCTTTTACGGGAAACGCAGGGGAACAAAGGCAAATCCTTCAAACCTCTGCACGTCAGGTTCTCTGCCTGGGATTCTTTTAACCCTGATTACCGCATCCTCAACAGGAAGCACCATTGTTCCTGTCTTTTTGAGCTGATCTAATAATTCCTGCGGGATTTTCTGTGCCGCTGCCGAAACCAGAATCTTGTCAAAAGGAGCTTTATCGGGAAGTCCCAAGGTTCCCTTCTTTGCCGGGAAAAGTTCTGGAGTGTTAGACGCCTGGCTTCTAACGGTCCACTTTGCCAGGTTTTCTTTCCCGAACTGCACCAACTCTTTTATTAGCTCCGTGCCGTACACCCTGCCTTTGCTTCCTGCCAAGCTTGCCAAAAGCGCGGTGGTCCAGGCAGAACCGGAGCCAACATCCAGGATTCTCTCGCCTTTTTTTGGCTGCAGGAGCTCCAGCATAAAGGCCACGGTGTAGGGCTGGGAAATGGTCTGGCCGTGCCCAATGGGCAGGGGATAATCTTCATATGCTGCGTCTTGGTACTCTTGCAAGACAAAATCCTTCCTGTCTGTTTTTTGGAATGCTTCAATCAGGGCCGGAGTTTTGAGAACGCCCACTGCTTTGAGGTGTTGCACCAGTTCTTCCATGCGTGGTACCATTGTACCATATGAAAGCATTCCTTTTGGGGGTTCTTGGTGTCCTGCTCCTTGGAACTGTAGGGTTTGTGCTCTCGCTGAACAAGACACCGCAAGAAGAGAGTAATCAACAAAAGCAGCAAGAAAAAGCCGCGGAACCAAGCGAACTGCAGATTGAAGATATCGTGACGGGCCAGGGAGCTAAAGCAGCACCAGGAAAGCTTGTTGTGGTGCATTATACTGGGACTCTGCTTGACGGCACCCAGTTTGACAGTTCTTTTGACCGCGGCGCTCCTTTCCAGTTTACCCTGGGAGCAGGCCAGGTCATTCAGGGTTGGGAACAGGGGTTTGAAGGAATGAAAGTGGGAGGAAAAAGAAAACTCACTATTCCTCCCCATCTGGCGTATGGAAACCAAGAGATTGGAGCAATTCCTCCCAACTCCACCTTGATTTTTGAGGTGGAACTGCTGGATGTCATAGAATAGCAGTCGCCTTGACAATATCTTTTTTAGGATTAGAATAGGGTGTGTGAGAGGGCCCAACAAGGGCTCGTCTCCTTGTATATCTACCCTCTCTTAATATGTTGGCTCCAAAGCCCTTGGGCAACAGGAGCTAATAATCTATGTTCGGACCAAACGAACCCAAGAAATAAAGGGGAGGAGGGCGCCTCAAAAGGGCGCTCTTCTTTTTGTCTAAAAGCGCCTTGCAGAATCTCTTTCCGGTGGTACAATCAAGGTATGGTGATACTATGACAGAAACACTCAAAAAATACCTCGCACTCACCGTAATGCTCACGCTGCTGGTATTCGCGTACGCTGCGGTCCACTACGTCCTGGCGTATGCAAAAGCTTCCCAGCCTTCTTCCTATAGAAGCTTTTCAGTGTCAGGGCAGGGGAGCGCCACCGCCGTTCCCGACGTTGCCCAGTTTTCTTTTGGAGTCGTCACCCAGGGAGGAATTGACCTTGCGGTAACACAGGAAGAAAACACAAAGAAGGCAAACGGCACTATCGCGTTTCTGAAAGAACAGGGGATTGAAGAAAAAGACATCACGACAAAGAGTTACGGGGTGGAACCAAGATATCAATACCACAGCTGCCCTGAAGGAGGCGGGGTATGTCCTCCCTCCGACATTGTGGGCTACACCGTACGCCAACAGGTTCACGTGAAGGTTCGGGACTTTGGCATTCTGGGAGGCCTGCTTTCCGGGGTGGTAGAGAACGGGGCAAACACTGTTTCCCAGCTTTCCTTTACGGTTGACGACCCGACACAAGCGCAGAATGAAGCGAGGAAGGAGGCCATTAAAAAAGCAATGGCAAAAGCAAGGGCCACAGCTGAAGCCGGGGGATTCACGGTGGGAAGATTACTCTCCTTCCAAGAGGGTTCTGTTGTTCCTGTGCCTTTGTATGAATACGCTTTGGAAGCCGCCGGCAGGGGAGGCGTTGCGCCAGCTCCCAGCATTGAGCCTGGGTCTCAAGAAATAGAGGTAAACGTAACCCTTGAGTACGAAATCCGTTAAGCCAACTTGGCTATGGACCCCATTGTCATTGAAAAAAAAGAAGAATTGGACAAGGGATGGCGGTTCATAGTGGAAGTAGGAACCCATGAGGAAACCCAGGTTGGGTTTGCCGTAACCATAGACAAGGACTACTGGCAGGAACTTACCTTGGGAAAATTCCCCCCGGAACGCCTGCTCCGGGAGTCCCTTCGTTTTCTGCTCTTGAAACAATCTCGAAATGCCATTGTCCGGGACTTGGGAAACGACTTTTCGTTGCGCAACATTCAGACCCTGTTTTACAGCTACGAGCGCAGAATGAAGATGGCGCTCTTTGGCACGGAATACCCAAAAAAACAGGAATAACGGAAAAATGTTTTCCCCTTGACGCATTCCTGCAGAGAGACGATAATACAATAATTCAGCACCAA
>MHTT01000020.1 GCA_001823165.1 Candidatus Wildermuthbacteria bacterium RIFCSPHIGHO2_01_FULL_49_22b | reverse complement strand
CAACATCCGGTGCTTTGGAGTTGCTTCTCAAGACCCACGGTATTCAGAAGAACGATTCATTGATATACTCGCAGAGAAAGGAGGATTGAATGTCCAGAAATTTCGCCCCCAGCCAGCAGAGTCCTGGGCAGCATTGGAAGACGTGATATGGCACCAAGACGAACCCTTTGGCGGCATGAACGTGGTACTGCATGAGCGCATGCTGGCCGCCATAAAGCAGGATACAGACATCACCGTGCTTTTGAGCGGGCAGGGAGGTGACGAGATTCTGGGCGGGTACCGGAAGTTCTTTATCTTTTACTTGAAAGAACTGCTTTTGCAGGGAAAACTGGTAAAAACTGCGCAGGAGGTATTTGGTTCTTTGGTTCATCATACCGTCTTGTGGCAGCTCTCGTTGGCGGAAGCGAAGCGCTATATCCCGTATTATCGCGGATGGCGCGACCCCGTGAGCCGGGTGCTGCGCAAAGACCTGCAGTTAAAACCCCTCTGGCAATCAGAGTCGCTCGCTCAGCGTCAGAAGGCAGACGTTGAGCGCTACACCGTGCCAGCGCTCACGCATTATGAGGACCGCAACGCCATGAAGCATTCCATGGAGGTGCGTCTTCCTTTTTTGGACTACCGCTTGGTGGATTTCGCCCTCCGCATGCCAAACTCTTTGCGCATCAGGAATGGGTGGATGAAGTTTGCCTTGAGAAAGACGATGCACGAGCTCCCTCGTGAGATTGCCTGGCGCAGAGATAAACAGGGGTTCTTGAATCCGGAAGCAAAGTGGCTCAAAGAAGATCTTAAGGAGCACATTTTTAAGGCATTTCAAAACAGCAGGCTTGCCAAAAGGGGGCTTGTAGATCAGCAGGCGCTCCTCGGGCTCTATCGGACGTTTCTTGGAGGGAGCCGCCAGGTCATGGAAACGGATATTTCGCGGTTTCTGCTCGCAGAACTCTGGTTGCGAAAATTTGACCTCTAGGGAGATGCGTACTATACATAAGAATGTATGGCAGAACAGGTTATAGTATATACCTACGGTGTCTTTGACCTGCTTCATGTAGGGCATGTCCAGCTTCTCCAGGAGGCAAAGGTGCTCGGCGACAAGCTCATGGTAGGCGTATTCACGGACGAGGTCTCAAAGTCCTTCAAACGTATGCCCATTATCCCCCAAGAGCAGCGCATGGAGATGCTAAGAGCTCTTCGATTTGTTGATGATGTAGTTTTGCAACACGAGCTTGCGCCAGACACAAACCTGAAGAAATATAAACCCCACATTCTTGCCAAAGGGCTGGGGGCCAACTGGGAGGAAGGGAAAACGCCTCCGGGAGCGGAGGTGATGGCGGAACTCGGAGGCAAGGTGGTGTTTCTAAGCTACCATGAGGGCATCTCCACCTCCCAGATAATCAAGCGGTGCCAGGACTGCTAGCGTAGGTAGGGAAGGTTTTTTGGGGCGCCCTTCGAGGCGTCTTGACTTTTTGATACCTTATGGTATGAGGACCATGATGTCTAGAAAGAGAGGTACCTGGCCGAAGTCGGAGGCGCAAAGTATGTTGCCGTCTTCGGTAACGGCAACAACGACCGAAGGATGCTGGAAGCGGCAAAGAAGGCCGGTGGGCTCGCCGTTGCAGTAGATAATGGCGAGGGGGTGGCGTATGACGCAATGGTCAATGCAAACCTTTTTATCCACGGTTCCCCCAACGCTTTAGAGCTGCTCCTTGACCTAAACCGACTCAAAGCGACCTTACGCTTCTAGGCGAGATAGGGAACGGCCCACGATTCAGTTCGTGGGCCGGTCTGTTTTTTGTGGGTTATGAGTTTTGATAGGGGAGGAACACGACGCCGTGGAGCTCGAGGATTTCTATCCCGAGTTTTTTGCTTTTCTGCCGCGCCAGATCAATGAGGGCTTCAAACTGCACGGGGTCGCGGTCAACATCCAGGTAGAGATCTTCTTTATCAAACATGATGTAGCGGTTCTGTATTTTTTCAACGATTGCTTCAAGATTTTCGATGCCCCGCCTTGTTTCTATTTTCGGAACAATCCCAACGTGTGAAGGCAGCTGCGTTTTGATCGCGTGGATTGCTTCGGGGTCCTCAACATTGGAAACGGCAAAGTGCTTTATCTGTGGAAACTGGGGGATGATTGCAATGGTTTCGTGGAGCGCGATGGTGGGTTTTGGCGGCTTGGTTCTTCCTTGAGGATAGTCGAGGTATATGTCGTGTTTTATTTCGCCCAGGGTTTCAACCAATTTTTCTTTTGTGGGAATCCAGGCAACGTTCACCCTGACTACCGCGTGGTCTGGCAGCACGAAGCCGCCCTTCGCCATAAGGTGATTGGATACGATAAGCATTTCCTTTGGGGAGAGCTGCGGCTTCTCCAGGGATCTCTTGTGTTCTTCGTAGCTGGAAACGACCAAGACGGGCTCGCCGTTCTCCACCACCACCACCTTCCCGCCGGGGTTCCCCAAAAGCTGTTTGAGCTTCTCCAGATCCATACGAACCCCTCTTATCACAGAAACAGGATGGCTGTCAAACCAAAACCCCCTCTCTGTGAAAGGGGGTTCAAGGATCTGCTGAAGGTACTAGCTTGCCTTCTGAACGATTTTTTCCTTGATTGTGTCTGCTGCCTCTCTGCTGAGGTGGCCGCTTTCGACGAACTGGTCGAGCGTGCTCGGGATGTTTGCCGCCGCCCTTACCAGACGCTCTCCTTGGCCGGGCATAATGAGGTGGGCGTGGAAATGGTCGGCAGAACTTGCCTCTGTTCCCTGGTTGAGAAGGAGCCGGAAGTTTTTCCCTAATATCTCCAATCCCAAGTCATATGCGAGCGGCAGAAGCTTTCTCCGCGCGTCAACTTCCTGAGCTCCCACATGGTGGGAAGTGGTGGTAAGGATAAGGTGCCGTCCTTTACTCACCGAGCTTGTATCGATAGGAAGGACTACCCAGTCAATTCCCTCCGTAGTCCGTCCACGCTTGAGGACGGCTCTTCCACCATACGGGTCTTTGCACCATTCGCAGTCATCCCGTTTTTTCAAGGTACCCCCTTTTCATTTTTGCTGAATTACTATACATTGCCATACCATATTGATTTTGTCAAGATTGAGAATCTGTCCTCGCTGTGCTAACATAAAGGACATGAAAATCGGCAAGACGGACATGGGAAGCGCAAAGCTTGCGCGATATCTGATGAAATTTGCTACGCATCCCTTACTGTTTCTCTTGCGCTTTCTTTCGTATGGCATGCCGCGGAGCAAAAACGTTTGGGCGTTCGGGCATCCGGCCAGATTTGAGGGAAACAGCAAGTATCTGTTTTTGGAGGTTGAAAATTCGCAGTCAAAGGATGTGAATGCACTCTGGATTTCCAGGAACCGCAGGGTGCTCCAGGAGCTCGGGCATCGCGGCTACCGCGCCGCACACGCATATTCCTTTAAGGGGGTATGGCATATTCTGCGTTCCAAGTATTTTATCGTTGATACCTCCGTGGAAGTTATCAGCTATTGGCTGTCTGGAGGAGCTAAGGTGATAAATCTCTTTCATGCGCTCCCGATTAAGAAGATGGAGCGGGACGTGGAGAAAGGGGAGTCCGCGGAGGTCGTGTTGTTTCATTCCCAAGGAGTGCTTCAACTCCTCATGCGCTTTCTTCTCCCGTGGCGGTTTGTAAAGCCCTCCTATGTGGCAAGTACCTCGCCTCTGTATACGAGGATATTTTCTTCCATGTTTCGCATCCCGGCAGACCGGGTGCGAGAGACGGGTTTCCCGAGAAACGATATCTTACTGAAAGACATACGAGGTTCCGACATTGGGGTGGATGGAGATGTATTAGCTCATATAGAGACCTGGAAGAAAAGAGGCGCAAAGATTGTATTATATGCCCCCACCTTTCGGGATACAGGGGACAGCCCGTTCTTGGAAGATTTGGCGGCAGTAGAGAAACTGAACAAGCTTATGGAAAAGCGCAATGCGCTGTTTGTCTTGAAACTCCATCCCTTCATAAAGGTAAGCATGGGAGAGGGGACGCATTCAAACATTCTGAACGCAGCGCCCCTCACGGATTCTTATCCATTGCTGAAACTTGCGGACGTTTTAGTAACGGACTATTCTTCCATCTTCGTGGATTTTCTCTTATTAGACAGGCCGGAGATTTTCTTTGCCTATGACTTGGAAAAATATATGAAGAGGGACCGGGAGTTGTATTTTGATTACCACGAGTTTACTCCTGGGCCTAAGGCGCGCAGCTTCAATGAGTTCTTGGAAACGATGGAAGCTGTCCTTGCCGGGAAAGACGCATTCAGAGAGCAGAGGGCTCGACAGCAAGACAGGTGTTTTAGCAGACAGGACGGAGAATCCTCGGCACGAGTACGTCAGTTTTTACGGTCGCTATGAGTATGAAAAAAAAGAAACTTCTCATTGCAATGCCCACGCTCTCAAGGGGCGGCGGAGAACGGGTGGTTTCCGAGCTCTCTCGGGTGTTTGCAGAACACCTGGATGTCGTGATTGCAGTGTTTGAGAAAAAGGCCTCCTATCCTTACAAGGGGAGAATCATTGATTTGGGGATTCCTCTTTCTCCCAGATTCCTTGACCGCATCCTTCTGTTTTTAAAGCGCCTCTGGCGTTTCAAGCAAGCAGTTGACCGAGAGAAACCAGACACGGTCATAACTCTTGGTCTTTCTGTGGGGCTTATGGCTGTTCTTGTTGTCAAAAACCCCGTTGTGCGGGTGGATATGTTTATTTCTGTGGGCAGAAAAGGATTTTTAGGTTTTGTTGCAAAGCTCCTGGCCAGATTTTTGCTCAAAAAGGCGGGACTCATAGTCGCGGTTTCCCGGGCCATTGCCCAGGACCTGGAAGAGCACTACGGAGTGCCCCGGACAAAACTCAAGACCATTTACAACCCCGTAGACGTGAGGGTTGCACGGGGAAGAGCGGAGGAGGGAATAGCGAAAGAACACCAAGAGCTGTTTTTTCATCCTGTTGTGATTACGATGGGCCGATTAACGCAACAGAAAGGACAGTGGCATCTTTTGCGCGCCTTCAGGGAAGTGAAGAAGGAAGTGCCGAAAGCCGAGCTTGTCTTGTTGGGAGAAGGGGAGTTGCGAAAGAGATTGGAACAGCTTACACGTGAGCTCAAGATAGCCGGCTCCGTGCATTTCCTTGGCTGGCAGGAAAATCCGTTCTCCTACTTAAAGACAGCACAGCTGTTTGTGCTTTCTTCTCTTTGGGAAGGACTCCCGGATGTGATGCCAGAGGCGATGGCCTGCGGGCTTCCGGTTGCCGCTGCTGACTGCAGGTCAGGGCCCAGAGAGATTCTCGCTCCTTCCACCGACCCTCTCTTTCAAACGAAGAGCGTGGAAGAAGGCGAGTACGGCATTCTTCTTCCCGTGTGTGACGGGAAATGGAGAAAGGCCGCAGAGCCCCTCACTGCGCAAGAACGCATGATGGCAAAAACGATTGCAGGCCTGCTGGGGGATGCAGAGACGCTTCGCCGGTTTCAGGATAAATCTGCTCTCCGGGTGCGGGACTTTGATATTCAAACAATCATTCCTCAATGGAGGTTTCTTTGGGGACTATGAGCAAGATCGGCTGGATTGAAACCCATACCAAAAAGGTTGGAGGAATCGTGTACAATGATATGGCTCGGGAAGCTCTCCGTACCCACTTTGATTTGGAAGAAATTATCCCCCAGGCGCGTTTATTCCCAGGCAATCGGCTTCTCAAGTTGGCAGAACTCTTGTTTCGTTTGCTATTTATAAGGGGAACGAAAGATTTGTGGGTTCGGGGAGTGTACGCTGCCCTTACCCTGCGCCTGGACCGCACAAAGGGGAAGAATCTTGTTCTCATCCATCATGAGGATTTTACAGGGTATCCTTGGTACGCACAACTTCTTTTTTCTCTTCTCTGGCGTCCTCTATTCTACTGGAACCTTAAAAAGACAGACTGTATTGTCACGGTGTCTGAATACTGGCGCCGCTACTATGTGCAAAAGGGCTATAAAGACGTACGGGTTATCTACAACGGGTTTGACCTTTCCCAGTTTGATATTTCTCAAACAGAAGAGGAGGCATTCAAAAAAAAGTATCGTCTGGAAGGGAAACCCATTATCTATTTGGGAAATTGTCAGAAGGCAAAGGGGGTGGTGGAAAGCTATGAGATGCTCAAGGACTTGAATGTGCATTTGCTGACTTCGGGCTCAAGGCATGTAAGAATCCCGGCGCGCAACCTGGACCTGAACTACAAAGAATATCTTATGCTTCTTAAGGCATCAAGCGTGGTACTTGCAATGTCCCGTTTTAAAGAGGGATGGGGGAGAACGCCCCATGAGGCAATGCTCCTCAAGACCCCGGTTATTGGGTCAGGAAAAGGGGGGATGCAAGAACTTCTGGAAGGAGGAGAACAGGTAGCGTGCAAAGACATTGTTTCTTTGCGAGAGAAAGTGGAGTTTCTTTTATTGCATCCTGAGGTATGTGCAAAACTGGGAGAAATGGGGTATACTTTTGCCAGGCAGTTCTCCAAAGAGCGTTTTGAGAAAGCGTGGCGAGACACTGTACGCAATCTCCTTATTTTATGAACACATTTTCTCAACTATTTTTACCTGTGTCTGCGTTTTTTGTGGCCGTTCTTCTTGGCTTTACATTTGTCTTCGACCGAGAAGTAGGGGCAGCGCTCCTTATGCTTGTTATTTTAAGTACGGCAACCGTGTTTTTGCTGCGTCGTTTGGGAGTGCGGCGGCGCGAAGTATACTTTCTTCTTGTATTTGTTGTTGTTTCCCATGCTGTTTTTACGCTTTTTGTGCATTACGCCGGGTTTCAGCCATTCGGGACGGGAGGCGGTGATTTTATCCGATACAATATGGCAGCTCAGGAGGTTGCCGAGAATCTGCGGGCAGGGACCTTTTCTCTGGAGCAGGCGCGGATAGGCAACTTCCTGGAGCTGGAGCCTGAAGAAATCTGGGTCCCTCATTACTTTCCGCTTATCTTAGGCTATGTATATGCCCTGGTAACGCCGGCTATGGTTGTGGGACAGCTTTTTATGGTTTGGCTGGCTGCCCTTGCAGTTCTTACGTTATATTTTTTAACCTTAGAAGTGGGAGCAACAAGGCTCTGGGCGTTTCTTGTCGCCCTCCTCGGCAGTTTTTATCCCAGCTTTTTCTTCCTGACCAGTTATGTGCTCAAGGAGGCGCTCATTATCTTACTCGCTCTTTTGAGCTTGCTTCTCCTTCTTAAGCTTCTCAAGAGGTTCTCCTGGGGGAATTATATTCTTCTTTTCCTTATAGCAATTCCTTTGGCGAATCTGCGCTCTGAAATTTACGATATATTCGCAGTCACCTTTTTTGTCTTTTGGTTCGGGGTAGCGCGCATGGAGTGGCGGCGGCGCGTGCTTGTCGGAGTGGTGATATTTTTTCTTTACGGTTTTGCTCCCGTGGTTGCCATGAAGGGGACGCAGAATGGCTACTATGATTACCGGACGTTTGCTTCTCTTAACGTGAAGACGGCGCTGAACCTGAAAGAAAACGCCTACCTGCAATTTATTCCCCGTATTGCAGACCCCGTAAAGACCGTCCAGCCCACGATGCACGAACAGGTCCAGCGAGAAGGCCAACAGGAACCGCTGCGGAAGGTGACATACGAATTTCAGAGAGGGCGCACCTCCACGGTTGAAGACCTTAAGGTGGGAGCGGACAACCCAAGTTCGTTTATCTGGAACCAGGCGAGGGCATTTGCCTTTGTTACTCTAGGTCCCTTCCCCTGGCAGTTTTCTGAATCCCGGCACGCAGCCACCTTAGTGGAAACGATCCCCTGGCTCTTTTTAGTTCCTTTTATCATCAGAGGAATATGGAAGAAGTTCCGAGAAGATAAGCGAACCCCCGCTTTGGCGCTTGTATTGTTTGCGCTCGGCATGTTTATTGTGGTAGCTTTCTTTATCAACAATTTTGGTATCACCATGCGCATCCGTATGCCTGCCGTATTTGCCCTCTTGCCATTCTTGCCATTTGCTTTTTCTTCGTCGTTTCAAGGTGTCCTCAACCGCCTGTCGCGATTGCTTCCAAAAAGACTTCTTGCGTTATTTTATTAGTAGCTGGCCCGTCTTGACCCTTTTTGGCCGTATGGTATGGTTTGGCTATGCGGTCATTCATTGTGACGGGCGGCGCAGGATTCATTGGCAGTCATCTTGTGGATGAGCTTCTGCAGAAAGGAGTCCGTGTTGTGATAATAGACAACCTCTCTACCGGCAAGAAACAGAACCTCAATCCCAAGGCCAAGTTTATCAACATAGATATCCGGGACTCCCGCTTAGAGAAAGTGTTTCTAAAAGAACGTCCAGACGGGGTCTTTCATCTTGCCGCTGTTCCTCGTGTGCCCATTTCAGTAGAAGATCCGGTTGGCACTTCAGACGTGAATATTACAGGTACTGTGAACGTGTTCCGGGCCGCAAAGGAAGCTGGGGCTAAGCGCGTGGTATTTGCTTCCTCCTCTTCTGTGTACGGGAACCAAAAGAAGCTTCCCTTGCAAGAATCAATGAAGCCAAAACCGTTAAGCCCCTACGGGCTTCAAAAGCTTGCGGGAGAACAGTTTGCCCGCCTGTTTTCCGGATTGTATGAGCTTCCTGTAGTATCCCTTCGATACTTTAATGTGTACGGGCCTCGCATAGACTTTGATTCTGACTATAGTTTGGTGCTGGGGAAGTTCTTAAAACAGCACAGCCAAGGCAAACCCCTTACCATATATGGAGACGGAAAGCAGACGCGAGGGTTTTGCTACATTCAAGACGTGGTTGCCGTAACCGAGAAGGCGATGAGTTCGTCCAAGCTCCACGGAGGAGAAGTGCTGAATGTAGGTCAGAACACCTCCAATTCTGTAAAAGAGCTTGCGCAGCTTATCGGCGGAGAAGTCCGGTATCTTCCTCCTCGGCCAGGAGATGTGCGCCATACGAAAGCAGATACCCGGCGCGCAAAGTTGCTTCTCGGCTGGGAACCAAAGGTGGCATTCAAAGAAGGTGTGCGGCGTACGCAAAAATGGTTTCAGGCATTATGATTATCCTCACGGGACATAAAGGCCTTATTGGCTTAAAGCTCTACGAAGAGTTGAGTAGACAGCACGAGATGTTCGGTATTGACGAACAAACGGGGGGGCGCTGCGAGGATATGTCTTCTCTAGTGGAGCTTCCAGAGCCCCCGGAGATGATTATCCACTCCGCGGCCCATTGCTTTATTAAAAGGGTAACGGCAGACCCCTCTCAAGCGCTTCAGAATATACTTATGACGTTCTCCGCTCTTGAGTTTTGCAGGACCTCGGAATGCAAGAAGTTTGTGTACTTTTCCAGTTCCCGTATAGAGCACAAAGAACTGCACAACCCGTACATTGCCAGCAAGAGAGCTTCAGAAGAGCTTGTCATGACCTATGCTGAGTGTTACGGCATTGAGTACGTCATTATTAGGCCAGAAACCATTTGGGGCTATTCGTATGATAACGACCGCGTCATGATAAAGTGGATTGAAGCGGCAAAAAAAAATGAGGATATATATGTATACGGAAGCCCGGAGAAAGAGCTCTCGCCCCTGCATGTTGATACGTTTACTCCCATTGCAACTGACATAATGGAGAACTTTGACTCTCACAAGGGCAGGATATATACCGTATCGGGCAAAGTGAGGAAAGTTCAGGACATAATAGACATCATTAAGCAGGAGACAGGTTCTGGGAGCAATGTCGTCTATAAAGAACCCGAACCCACGCAGCCCCAGGTGTGCCTTGCCCCCAATATTGAGGGTGAAGACGACCTGAGGATGAAAGTCCGGGAAGCCGCTAACTCCTAGTTTCCATGGGAACCATTCTCCGAAACAGCGCCTTCTTGTTTGTTGGAGAAGGCATCCGGCTGCTCTCCATATTTCTCGTTCTCGTTGCGGCGGCGCGGGAGCTGGGGGCGTTCGGGTACGGACAGTTTTCGTACGCGTACGCCCTTGCAGGCATTCTCGGCATACTTGCGACCCTGGGGTTTCCAGACGTTCTTGTGAGAGAAATTGTGCAGAGACGGGAAGAACGCCTGTTTTCCACGCTCCTTCTGCTTCAGATTGGCTTTGGCGTCCTGGTGCTGGGCGTTTTGGGCGGGGCAGCCGCTCTGTTTCTTTGGGGGGAAGATTCTGTGGTGGCAAAATCCCTCCTGCTTCTTTTGGTGTTTTTTCTGGCCCAGGCGGGTATTTTTTCTGTTGGCGCGTTCTTTCGCGCTCGCCAGCGCATGGAACAGGAAGCGATGGTTCGCGGAGGTGGCGCCCTGTTGCTTCTTGCCCTAGGTCTTGCGGTCCTGAAGTTTTCTCCGGGCGTCCAGCAGCTTGCCGCGGCCTACGCTGCCGCGGGGATTCTTGCGGTCGCGGGAACGCTGCTGGTCTTTCATGTTCGCGTGTGCGCCCTGCGGTTCCACATGGATTGGCCCACGTGGAAGGAATTCCTTTTGTTGTCCTGGCCGGTCGGCATTACGGTCGTGCTTGGTTCTGTGCTTGGGAGCGTTGATTCTGTAATGTTGGGCTTGTTTGGGCAGGTGCAGGAGGTGGGGTGGTATAATGCGGGATACCGGATTGCAAGCTTGGCGGCGGTACCCGCAGCACTCGTGGGGGCGAGTTTTTTCCCCGTGCTTTCTCGTGGCGCCCTTTTGGCGCGCGGCTTTCTGCGGCCTGTTTTTTTCAGGTACCTGGGCGCAATGGTTGTGCTCGGCGTTCCGGTAAGCGCCGCAGGGATGGCGCTTGCCCCCGTTGTCATAGACGCGCTCTACGGCCAGGGCTTTGCGCCAGCGGCCCCTGCGTTGCAGCTGCTGTTCGGCGCGGTGCTCATGCAGTTCTTTTATCTGCCTTTTTTCTTCCTTTTGCTTGCCGCAAACCGAGTGCACGCCCTCCTTGTTGTGGTGGGGGTGGCAACAGCTGGTAATATTCTACTGAATGCTTTCCTCATTCCGCCCTTCAGCTTGTACGGAGCGGCGGCGGCAAGCGCGGTCTCCTATGCGTTTATGGCCGGAGCCACGGGACTCGTGAGTTTCAGAAAGGTTCTTTGAGTATGAACAGGATTTCTCCAAAGGTTTCTGTAGTCATTCCAACCCGGAACCGGGCGCATCTTTTAAAGCGGGCCTTGGAAAGCGTGTTCCGGCAGAGTTATGAAAATATGGAGGTGGTGGTGCTTGACGACTGCTCGGAGGACGACACTCCCCAGGTTATCTCATCGTTCCGGGAGCGCTATTCAAACCTGCGGGCGTTCCGGGAGGCGTCAGGGAGCATCACGAAGGCGATTCAGAACGTGACAAAGAAGGCGGAGGGAAAGTATATTGCGCGGCTGGACGACGACGACTTTTGGTCCGATCCCGAGAAGACGGTGGTCCAGGCCGCATTCTTGGAGAAACACCCGGACTATGTTGCGGTAGGAGGAGGGGTTATACGCGTTGACTCCAGGGGGCAAGAGCGCGCCCGCTATCTCCTACCTGAGACGGACCGGGACATCCGACGAGTCATGCTCTGGTATATTCCCATGCCGGGGGTTGTTTCCATGTATCGGAGGTCTGCGTTAGAGGAGGTGGGAGGATTTGATGTTGCGGTCATCTATGCAAACGATTGGGATATCGTTGCTCGCTTAGGAACGGTTGGCAAACTTTACAACTTTCGGAGGTATCTGGCAACATATACAAAAGAAGACGTGCGCTGGAGTCCCGCGACCGCGCGGCGCTTGGAGTCGGCAGCTTTTCTTGTCAGAAGGAGGCACCGGGCGCACTACCCAGGATTCTGGGAGGGGTGTTTGTTCGGGGCCGTCCTCTATCTTTCCACCTTTGTGCCCTTTTGGCGCGTGTGGAGGCCTTTTGCAAGCCGCGCCTGGAATTCCCTGCGCACGAAATTCCTTACGTGATACTCTCCATAGAACATGAAGAAAAGAACTTATCCCATAAAGGTATGCCGCGTGGCGAGCGTGGACATGACGCTCCTGTTTCTTTTAATGCCCCAGATGAAGTTTCTCAAGGAGAATGGATATGATGTTTCTGCCGTCTGTTCGCCTGGCGAATTGGTTCCCAAAGTAGAAAAAGAGGGCATTAACGTGAAGACCATTTCCATTCAGCGGCGCGTCAGTCTGCTTGCAGATATCGTTTCGCTGTGGCACCTTTTTTGGTACTTTAGGAAGCAGCGCTTTGACATTGTGCACACGCACACGCCCAAGGCCTCCCTTTTGGGGCAGATTGCAGCTTGGCTTGCCCGTGTACCCATACGGTGCAACACGATTCATGGCATGTACGTGCGGGAGGACTCTCCTTTCAAACTCAAGTGGCTGGTTTTTTCTTTTCTGGAACGTGTGGTAGCTTTCTGCTCCCACCATACCTTCTCCATTAATAAAGTAGACATTGAGATGTTGGTGCAGGAAGGGATATATGGGAGAGAGCGCATAGAATACCTGGGTACGGGCGTCTCCCTTGCGCGTTTTGACCCTAAAAAGTTTTCGGAAGACGATAGAAAACGCAAAAAGAAGGAGCTCGGCATCCCGGCTGGAAAGAAGGTGGTGGGTATTGTTGCGCGGCTGGTGAAAGAGAAAGGATATCCAACCTTGTTTGAAGCGTTCCGACTCCTGCGAGAAAAGCATCCAGATACCGTACTGCTCATCATAGGGCCAGCAGACCCCGTGAAAAAAGACAGCTTTGACCCGAATGTTATGGCGCAAGAGTACGGCGTTGGAGAATATACCATTATTCTGGGTCAGCGTTTTGATATGGAAGAACTCTATCCCATAATGGACGTGTTCACGCTCCCTTCTCTGCGGGAAGGCATCGGAAGCTCTACCCTTCAGGCCTCTGCCATGGAGCGGCCCGTGGTGGTAAGCGACATTCGGGGATGTCAGGAGGCGGTGGACCACGGCAAGACCGGACTCCTTATTGCTCCCAACGACTCTGGGAAACTTGTGAAAGCGCTGTCCTGGATGTTATCGCATCCAAGAGAAGCTGTCAGCATGGGAAAGCGCGGCAGAGAAAAGATAGTGAGAGAGTTTGGAGACGACGAGGTGTTCCAGCGCATGCTTACGGCATACGAGCGCCTGATTCAAGAAAAGCTATGATTCAGCTCGCTCTCAAACGACAAATGGATTTTTTGGGGGCCTTGATTGCCCTTGCGGTTCTTACCCCGCTTTTTCTTGTCGCAGCGCTCTTGATTAAATTGGACTCCCCAGGCCCCGTGTTTTACAGGAGGGCGCGGGCGGGAAAGGATGCGAAAAAGTTCTTTCCCCTGAAGTTCCGAAGCATGGTGCATAAGGCAGACACCATGGGTTTGAAGCTCGGCATTAAAGAGGGCGACGTGCGCATCACGAGGGTCGGAAGGATTTTGCGCGATTGGGGACTAGACGAGCTTCCCCAGCTGTTCAATGTGCTCAAGGGAGAGATGAGCTTGATAGGCCCTCGCCCCATGCTTGCAGAACAAATTCAATGGCTAAACGAAAATCAGCGAAAGCGCCTTTGGATGCGGCCTGGCATGGGCGGCCTTGCGCTGGTCAAAGGGAGAAGGGCAATGCTCTGGAAAGACCGCCTGCGCTACGATGTTGAGTATGTTGAGAACTGGAGTTTATGGCTAGACCTCAAGCTGATTTTCCAGACCCTCTGGGTGGTGCTGGTGAAGCGCGAGGGAATGTACGAGATAGAAGGCGGCTTGCAGGACGAGTTTATTAAAGACCTTACCCGCTGATATGCTGCAGGTTTTTGAAGCTGAAAGTCCCAAAGCAAAAGAAGCCGCCGCCAGGTTTCAAGGACTGGACGTGTATTATCGCCCAGAATACCTCAAGCTTTCCGAGCTTGCGGGTGAAGGGAAGGGACGCTTTGCCTTCTATGAAGGGGCGAAGGGCCGGGTGCTGTATCCTTTTTTATTCCGGGAAGCTCCCTTTTCTGCGGGAGGAAAGCGCTACGGCGACATTGTTTCGCCCTATGGCTACGGAGGACCTTTCTATGAGCCCCGCAGTTCGCAGCTTGCTAAGGAATTTGCAAGGGCCTTTCACGCGTACTGTTTGAAGAACGGCATTGTTGCCGAGTTCATTCGGTTTTTCCATCCCGTCTTGGCAAATCATAAGCTCTTTATTCCAGCAGATGCCTTGGTCCCGCGCGGCTCCATGGTTGTATGGGAACTAGACAAGCCAGAAGAGACGCTGAAAGAGGAGCTTTCCCCAAAGGTAAAGCGCAATCTCAAGACCGCAGAGCGAGCCGGGGTAACCATTCTCTTTGACGAGAATCTGGAGCGCCTGCAGGATTTTATTCGGCTTTATGGAGATACCATGAAAAGGCGGGTCGCCGAGCAGAGATACCTTTTCAATCAGGACTATTTTGCCTTTCTGAAGACCGCGCTAAAGCCCTTTGCATTTCTTGCATTTGCAGAGAAAGACGAAAGAATCATTGCCTCCTCGCTTTTTTTGGCTTCAGGCCCATTTCTTGCCTACCACCTTTCGGGCTCTGACTTTGAGTTTCGTTCTTCGTGCGCGAACGAACTTCTTTTGTTTAAGGCCGCCCTTTGGGGTAAGGCGCGGGGATTCCGTTTCCTGAATCTTGGCGGAGGCGTGGGGGGCGCCCAGGATTCCCTCTTTCGTTTTAAGGCCTCTTTCGCAAGCACCACCAGACCGGCTTTTCAAGGGAAAGTTGTTCATGATGCGGAGGCCTATGCGGCCATTGTGCGCGCCTGGAAGGAGGCCTCGGGCAAAACAGAAGCAGAAACCTCTTTCTTTCCTGTTTACCGCGCCTAGACAGTGCGCGGGTTTTTGCTGTATAACAAAGGATATGAAGATTCCTCTCGCCAGGCCCTCCATCACAGAAAAAGAACGCAGGGCAGTTGCAAAAGTCCTTGAGACCTCGCAGTTGAGTTTAGGAAGGAAACAACGGGAGTTTGAAAAACGTTTGGCAGAACAGGCAGGAAGAAAGCATGCGGTGGTCGTGAACTCTGGGACCGCCGCCCTCCATCTCATTGTACGGGCTCTGGATATTGGAAAGGGGGACGAGGTTATTACTACTCCTTTTTCTTTTATCGCGTCTTCCAATTGCATATTGTATGAGGGAGCTACGCCGGTGTTCTGCGATATTAAAGAGAAGACGAGGAACATTGATGCCTCTCAAATAGAGAAAAAGATTACCAAAAAGACCAAGGCCATTCTGGCCGTAGACGTGTTTGGGCATCCAGCTGACTGGGACGCGATTCTCAAGATTGCAGCCAAACACAAGCTGAAGGTTATTGAGGATTCTGCTGAGGCCATTGGTTCTGCGTACAAAGGGAGGCCCTGCGGCAGTTTTGGCGACGCCTCCATATTTTCATTCTACCCCAACAAGCAAATCACAACTTCAGAAGGAGGAGCGGTGCTTACAAATTTAAGAGAGATTGCGGACCTGTGTCGCAGCATGGCAAATCAAGGGAGAAAGATTGAGGGGGGGAAATGGTTAGAACACGTGCGCTTGGGATACAATTATCGTATGCCCGAAATGGAGGCAGCTTTGGGCATTGCACAGCTCAGCCGTTTATCAGGGTTTGTAAGGAAACGCGCTCGCGTAGCTTCCCTTTACAACGAGTTGCTCTCCGGAGTTCCCAACGTTGAAATTCCATCACTTGCTCCCCATGTTACCAAGATGAGTTGGTTCGTATATGTTATAGCTCTTTCTAAGAGATACTCGAGAAAAAACCGCGACAGGATTCTTGAGTCGCTTAGGAAACAAAGCATCCAATGCGGTACCTATTTTCAGAGCATTCACCTACAGCCGTTGTACCAAAAAGAGTTTGGATACAAAAAAGGGATGTTTCCCGTTGCAGAATCCTTGAGCGGCAGGACTATTGCACTTCCTTTCTATCCTGACCTCACGGCAAAAGAAGTCGTGCGCGTGTGTAGCGCCCTGGCGCGGTGTTTATAACCGCAAGAAACTTTTTTTTGAGTTGAGACCCCTAGAGCACTCTTTAGATGCGAGCTTGCGCAAGTTCAGAGGATTTGGTATGTATATATAAGGATATGTCAATACTAGAGTTCCCTTCGTCTGCGCACTTCAAGCAGGAGTTCCCGGCTTCCGAGAAGGCCAAAGCATTGGTTTATTCTTCCCGGAGCTCCATCAGTGATATTTTAAAGGGGAAAGATAATCGCCTGCTTGTTGTCGTGGGGCCGTGTTCTATTCACGATCCGGAAGGAAGCGGTTTGGCATACGCAAGGCGTCTGGCAGAAATTGTTCCTCGCTTGTCAGACCGGTTGCTGGTGGTGATGCGCTGCTATATGGAGAAACCCCGCTCTACCATAGGGTGGGACGGGTTTGTTTCGGATCCTTCACTGAAAGGCGAATTTGACTTCAAAACAGGATTTACGAGAGCACGCAAGCTCTTGCTTTCTGTATTGGAGCTTGGGGTTCCGGTCGCAACAGAGTTCCTTGATGTATTGAGCCCTCAGTATCTTGCGGACCTTCTTTCGTGGGTTGCGGTAGGCGCCCGCACCGCGGAAGGGCCCGCCTACCGGAGAATGGCAAGCGGCCTTGACGTGCCTGTGGGATTCAAGAATGGCACAAGCGGAAACATTCAGCTTAGCGTGGACGCGGTTGTGACGGCAAACAGCCCACGCGGATTTCTTGGGATCAACGAGGAAGGGAAAGTTTGTGAAATCCACTCAGACGGGAATACCGCTTGCCATATTGTGCTTCGGGGAAGTATTGAGCGCGGCCCCAACTACGATGAGGAGGCGGTGGCAAAGGCAATGGAGCTTTTGAAGGAAGCCAATCTTTCTCCCCGGCTCATGATTGACTGCAGCCACGGAAATTCGAACAGGGATTATCGGAAACAGCCGGGGGTGTTTCGAAATGTTCTTGCCCAGCGGTGCGCGGGCAACAAGGGGATTATCGGCATCATGATGGAGAGCAATCTCTTGTCTGGAAAGCAGGAGCTTGGAGATGACCCTTCCAAACTTCAGTATGGCGTTTCCATAACGGATTCCTGCGTTGGCTGGGAAGAAACGGCGCAATTGCTCCAGGAAGCCCACGACTCCTTGAGTTGAAATTATTAGAAAAGAAAAGAAAAGAAAAGGCCCCGCATGCATATGCAGGGCCTACCCACGTTTTTCATGTTTGCAGAAACTCTATGGCGACCATCGAGTACTCCGGATGGTCTATGTAGGTTTCCGCTTTGTGTGCTTCCTCCAATTCCCAGGCCGCTTTCCTGATTTTCTGGATGCCCCCTTTTCGGTATCGCTCGAGTGTCCAGGAAACGAGAAGCTCCGGGCTTGCCGTTTGTTCTCGCGGCACAAGGCCGTCCGTGAACAGAAGCAGGGTCTGAAGGTTTCTCCGGGGGAGGGAGAAAGAGTTCCAATACTTTGCCACTTCGGGACTCCCATTCAAGAGAGCGTACCCGCCGGGCCCGTTTGCGAACTTCCTGACTCGCGGGGCGAAGAAGTTTGGGCTATAGGTCTTCCACATCTTGGAGCGGTTGCCATTGTGCTGTTTGAGCAACCACGCGACGATCTGGTCTTCAACCCAATCCGCCTGATACAACTGGTTTGGCGTTGCCCCGCTTGTTCCATCTTTGAGCTTCCAAAGAGCAAAGCTGTCTGCTCCCTGGAGGATCTCTACCGTTTTTGGGCCTATGGATGCTACGGCAAAGCATGCCCCTCCGATTTCGTCTGGGTGCTTGGTGCAAAGGCCAGCTTGAGCGAAGCGCCGAGCAATCCCCGTGTTCACCGCCAAGAAAAGCTCTTTTAGGGAATGCTTTCCTTGGTTGATAAGTTTGGGGAGAAGCTTAAGCGCAACGTCTCGCGGGACCTGGCCTGTGGAGCGTCCGTCAATAAGGGCGGGTCCTATGTCTGGCGTATAGACGTTGGACACTCCATCCAGCACCCCAAAGACAGGTGGAAATGCGAGCACCGCGTCTTCTTGCCGTTCCGCACTCCCGCGTCCCTCCACTATGAGTACAGAGTATTTGTCAACCTCGTCTTGAAAAGTTTGAGGAATCAAGCCTCATCCTCCTTTCTGTGTTGCCAATAGTTGTGAATGTGCCGTGGGTGAATTATACCTTCTTTTTTGTAGATGTCAAACAGCCGCATAGACAAAAGCCGAGTTCTGTCATAAGGTAGGAAGGCATTGATATGGGTTTCTTTTGCGAACGGCGCCTGCCGAACATATGGATTTTGGGAGCTGACGCCTTGGCGATTGCGCTGGCTGTGGTGCTGGCGTTTTTGCTGCGCTTTGACGGTTCCATTCCAAGTTTTTACCTTCAAGGGGGACTTCAGGGAGTCCTTGCCTTGATTCTTTTGACAACCCTAGTTTCTTTTTGGTTGCTTCGCCTTTACTCTTTTTCCTGGGGGCACGTGGGCATCACAGACATTCTTTCTTTGGGAAAGGCGGTCATGGCAAGCGCGGTTGTCGTGGGCGTTTTGTTTTTGATGTTTCCTGGCATTGTCCCATTCTCCGGGCTTCCGCGCTCCGTGTTTTTGATGAGCTATGTCCTCATCTTTTTCTTTACTAGCGGCATTCGCTTGGGCAAGCGCATATGGGGAGCGTATGTCCAAAACTTTGGGAATTATAACGGAGAACGCATGCTTATCGTGGGCGCGGGAGATGCGGGCGCAGAACTGCTCCGGAGCGTACTGGCGTCCGGGGAATATGTTCCCGTCGGCTTTGTTGATGATGACGCCGCAAAACGTGGGACTTCCATTCACGGCGTTCGGGTTCTGGGCGCCATTGAAGAAATCCCCTCTTTGGCTGCCGAGCACAAAGTGACGCACATTGTCATTGCGCTTCCCTCCGCGGGTTCTGAATCCATTAAGCGTGCTGTGGAGGCGGGAAGGAAAGCCGGGATTTTGAAGATGAAAATTGTTCCGCCGCTCGCTGAACTAATACACGGAGAGGTTTCTTTGCAGCAGCTTCGCGAGGTGGAGGTAAAAGACCTTCTAGGAAGAGAGCCCCTGTTTTTGGATTCAGACGTCATTGAGCGATTCCTTACCGGCAAAAAAGTCCTCATCACCGGGGCCGCAGGGTCCATTGGTTCAGAACTCGCTAGGCAGGCCCTAAAATTCGTCCCTTCTTCCCTTGTTCTTGTTGACCAAGATGAGAGCGGTCTTTTCATGATGGGCGATGAATTGAGACGCCGAGGGGTCGCAACAGAGCTTGTTGTCATGGTGGCTGACATTCGCAATGGAGAGCGTATGGAGCAGGTCTTTGAGGAGTTGAGGCCCGAAGTGGTCTTTCATGCGGCCGCCTACAAGCACGTCCCCTTAATGGAGCAGTATCCTGAAGAAGCCGTGCGCACGAACGTGTTGGGCACGGGAGTGGTGGCAAAGGCCGCCATGAAGACCGGGACCGAAATTTTTGTGTATGTGAGTACGGACAAGGTAGTGAATCCCACTTCGGTCATGGGGGCTTCAAAGCGCTTCGGGGAAATGGTGTGCCAGCTGTTCAACAAAAAAGGGAACACTAGGTTCGTGGCTGTGCGCTTTGGCAATGTATTAGACAGCAGAGGGAGCGTTATCCCCTTGTTCCGCTCCCAGTTGAAAAGGGGAGGCCCCGTTGAGGTTACGCATCCTGACATGCAGCGTTATTTCATGCTTACCGCGGAGGCCTGTTTGCTGGTTATGCAGGCCTCGGCCATTGGGCAAGGAGGAGAGGTGTTTGTCCTTGACATGGGGAAACCCGTGAAGATTCTTGACCTTGCCCACGAGATGATTCGGCTTTCCGGGTTGGAGCCAGACAAGGATATTCCTGTGGTTTTCTCTGGCATGCGCCCGGGCGAGAAGCTCTTTGAGGAGCTCTTGACAGCAGAGGAGGGGATTGTGGAAACCCCGCACCCAAAGGTGTTTGTTGCCAAGCTTCCCCTTGTCCAAGAACAGCAGATTATGGAGGGACTGGAAAAGTTAAAGAAGGCGTGCGGGCAGGGGAACCAAAAGGAGCTGCGGCTCCTGCTCGCAGAACTTGTTCCATCCTATACGCCTTTTCATGATGAGAATTATGCATAGTTTGAGCATTCCGCACGGCGGGACATTGGTACATAGCATAGCTTCATTCCAGGAGCATGAGGAGGTTCTTTTGAGAGCTTCCCAGCTTCCCTCGCTCATCCTTGACCGAGAGCAGGTAAAGGATGTGAAAAGCATTGCACGGGGACTGTATTCTCCCCTGAAAGGATTCCTGAAGAAAGAGGACTTTGAAAGCGTTGTGGGGGAAATGCGCCTCACAAACGGTCTGGTATGGTCCATACCCATTGTGCTGGACCTCACGAAAGAGGAAGCAGAGCTTGTTGAAGGACAAACAGAAATTCTCTTAAAAGATGAAGCGGGCAATCCCATCGCCCTTCTGCGCAACGGGGAAGCGTATTCTTACGACAAAGAGTTCTTTGCCCAGAACGTATTTGGGACCCTAGACCAAAAACATCCGGGAGTAGAGTCGGCGTACGCAATGGGGCCGTATCTTCTCGGGGGAGAAGTGCTGCTGTTGGACAACTCCCGCGACTATTTCCCCGAGCACAACTTCACGCCAGAGGAAACCAGAGCCATGTTCCAGGAACGGGGCTGGAAAAGCGTTGTGGCCTTTCAGACCAGAAACGTTCCTCATCTTGGTCACGAGTTCTTGCAGAAGACGGCTTTAGAGTACGCAGACGGCCTGTTTGTACAGCCAGTCATCGGAGAAAAGAAGCTCGCCGATTTCAAAGATGAGTACATCCTGGGGGCCTACGAGATTTTAATCCAGAAGTACTACCCGCGCGAGCGCACCCTTTTGGGTATTCTTCCTTTGAAAATGCGGTATGCCGGACCCAGGGAAGCTGTGTTCCATGCCTTGGTCAGAAAGAACTTCGGGTGCACCCACTTTATCGTAGGGAGGGACCATGCCGGGGTAGGGAACTATTATCCTCCTTTTGCTGCCCAGGAGATCTTTGAACAGTTCAGCAGAGAAGAGATCGGGGTGGAAATTCTCAAGTTCCCGGAGGTGGTATGGCGTCCTTCTCTGCAGATTCATTGTTTTTCGAATGAAGCTCCGGAACAGGACCGAGTATCCTTTTCCGGGACCCGCCTGCGGGCATACATTGCGCAAAAAGAGCAGCCCCCTTCATGGCTGTTGCGCCCCGAGGTGTACAATCTGCTCACTCAGAGTTATAACGTGCTGGTAGATGCCACAGACAAGCAACCTGGTAATCTTAACCAAAAAGGATTTGTGCTGTGGCTGACCGGACTGTATGCGGCAGGGAAAACCACCATTGCGGATTTGGTGGCAGAGGAGCTTCAGAAGCGCGGCTACAAGATAGAGCGCCTGGATGGAGACGCAATCAGGGAATACTTAAGTAGAGACCTTGGATTTTCCAAAGAGGACCGGGACGAGAACATCCGAAGGGTCGGATTTGTATCCAGATTGCTGAGCCGCAACGGGGTAGGAGTGATAACCTCTTTTATCTCTCCCTATCGAAAGGAACGAGAGGAGGTCCGGAAATCCGTAGAGAACTTCATTGAAGTGTATTGTTCAGCTCCATTGGAGGTGTGCGAAGCAAGAGACCAACAGGGTCTGTACAAGAAGGCGAGGGCCGGGGAGATTAAAGAATTTACAGGCATTTCTGACCCGTATGAGGCCCCAGAGAACCCGGAGATTGTTCTAGATACAAGCGGCCGCCACGAGAAAGAAAACGCCGAGAAGCTCGTTGCCTATCTTCAAGAGCGCGGCTTCATCTCATGAGCAGGTGAAGTTTGTACTTTGCTGCAGGTATTTGGTAATATAGGGAAATATGGCGCGTTTTGTTTTTCTTTTTGCATTCTTACTTGCAGCTCTTGCTGTTCCGGCAAGCGCTGTTGCTGATTCCTTGGGACAGACAGAAACCTTTTTTGTGGACAAGGCCTTTGACCAAGAAGGCCGTTCCCAGGTTTCTGCTACCCTGCAGAAAATTACGTCCAAGCTCTACTTTTATATAGAAGATACGTGGTGGGAGAAGCTTTCTCTGCAAGAGCGCAACAATGCCTTGAGCGTTTTGAGCGCCGCCGCCGAGATCTTTGAAGAAACGACCTACCCAAAGCTCACAAAACTGTTTGGGACAGAAAACCTTCCCGGCATAGACGGAGACACGCATATCACCGTGCTGGTGCATCGCATGGACACGACAGCGGGAGGGTACGTTCGCACCGCAGACGGCTACAGCAAGCTTGCCGTGCCAGAGTCCAACGAGCGGGAGATGTTTTACTTTGCGGCCAGCAAGACAGAGAGCCCGCATATTGACAGCCTTTTTGCCCACGAGTTCATGCACCTTATCCAGTTCAACCAAAAGACCCGGATGCAGGGGATAGAAGAACAGATCTGGGTTCAGGAGGGGCTAGCGGAGCTCGGCCCCACGCTGGCAGGCCTGGAAAAGGAATTTGAAGGTAGCTATCTGCAAAAACGCGTGCAGAATTTTGCCCGAGATCCCCGGGACCCCCTGGTGGAATGGAGGGACAGGGAAGCTGACTACGGCGTGGCAAGCATGTTTTTCCATTACCTTTCAGAACAGTATGGCACGGAATTCCTTCGCTCGTTTTTTTCTTCCTCTTTTATCGGTATTGAGGGGATAAACAAGGCATTGCAGAGCGCGGGAGCAAAAAAGACCTTTCAGGATGTGTTCACAGATTGGACCGTTGCCGTGTTCGCAAACGACTGCTCTTTGGGGGAGGCCTACTGCTACAAAGACGCAAACCTCAAAGAAATCAGGGTGCTTGCCTTTACCAGCTTTCTTTCTCCCTTTGGGGACAGCGAGCTGCGGGTCACGAATCAGACAAAGGCATGGGCAGGAAACTGGAACAAGATTAGCGGAAGCAAAGGACTCTTGCGCCTGACCTTTGAGGGCAATCCTGCGGTTTCCTTTGCAGTGCCCTATCTGCTCCAGAAAGCCGCGGGGGACTATAAACTCGGTTTTCTTTCTTTGAACAGCCAGCAGAAAGGAACGGTTGAGGTCCCTGGATTTGGAGACGCGTATTCCGCCTTCATCATTCTTCCCGTTGTATATGGAAACCCCCAGAACGTCACCCCAGAAGCCATGTTCTTCTTTTCCTGGACGGCTGTGACCCTGCAGAACGGAGGAAGCGAGGAAACCCCTGCAGAAATCGCCCAGCTTCAAAAACTCATTGAGGATCTGCAGCGGCAGGTTGCGTTCCTGCAAGCACAGTTGGCGACAGCCAGAGGAGAGCTGTCTTGCGTGGAGTTTTCCCGCAATCTCTTTTTCGGCATGACCCAAGACCCCGCAGTTTCCTGCCTCCAGCAGGTGCTGAAAGGGCAGGGGCCTTTGGTGTATCCTGAAGGCCTCATAACGGGGAACTTCCTGGTTTTGACCAGGGAGGCGGTGGTGCGTTTCCAAGAAAAGTACGCTGCCGAGATTCTTTTGCCGCTGGGTCTAGAGAAGGGGACGGGGTATGTGGGTCCTGCCACACGGGCAAAACTTAACTCCCTTTTGGCTTCTTAATTAGTTGTGGATAACTTAATCCGATTAAGGTTGGGATGTCTAGGTTCAGATACATGTGATACACCCCGTTAGGTTTGTAATATGATGACATCTCTTGTCGGCAGAACGCTCATTTGGAGTTTTGCCAGGTA
>MHTT01000019.1 GCA_001823165.1 Candidatus Wildermuthbacteria bacterium RIFCSPHIGHO2_01_FULL_49_22b | reverse complement strand
TAAATTCTGCCTCCTCTTCAATTTGCTTGCCTTGCTGGTCTTGGTAGCGGTATTGGGCAGTGAAGGTGAGGCTCGGGCGTTCGGGGGAAACAACCTCTTCGAAAAAGGGGGTTCCATCTATTTTATTTATACCCTTAAAGACCATTCTAACGCCACCTTTGGTTATTATTTGGCCGGGGGTCAATACTTGTTGGCCAAGATTTATTTCTTTAGCTTCGTAGTCAAGCAATTTGTCAGCACTAAATTCATCCTCCTCGCTTGGGGGTGCGCCCGGGATGAGGAAGCCGAGCTCGGATGGACGCAAGTATGGGTGCTCACCGGCGAGTTTGTGAGTGCCAACCGGAGTGAAAAAGTTCTCTGGCTTTGCCGAGCCCACAGCGAAGCCATAAGCGCGCAAGATATTCTTGAGCACTTCGCGCTCTACCTTCAACTCGCTGAAGTGCGGATTGGCATCTATGAATCGGTGCAGGCCCTCTTGCAGATAGATGGCAAGCGGTCGGCCGGATGCTCGCCAACCTTTGAAAAGGTCTCTGACAGTACCGGTATCGAAAAAGACACTCGAAAGGGCGACGTCCTGCCCGGCCGGTGAAATAATCTTGTACAAATCACTTTGCTTAATTTCGCTTGGAATCTCCTCGAGATACGCCATCTGTGAAAATTCGGCGGCTTTGCAAAACTGCTCAATCATCCCTATCTCGGTCTTCGAAATAGGCATCACTCCAGAGCGGTCAATGATATCCATCAAAATAATATCGCGCATCTCGCCTGCCGGGATAAACGGCACCTCCAGAGCCTTGAACTCGCGAGCAATGGCCGGATCCATAGATTCGCGCTCTTGGTGGCGCTTGCCCTTTAGGTTGCCGGTGGCGAGCTCGATGACTTGGGCCTTTGTAAACTCGGTGCCGTTGAAACCGGGCAAATTAATTTGATCCCCCGGTCGCGACGACCAAATTGTCTTCATACTCATTTGTACATTGGTTTGACCGGCGGTAATCTCTTCGTTCAGAACCCCTCGCTTCTCTCCTATAACCGCGCGAGTCATTGGACCTTTAGTCATACTACTCTCAAATTTCCCTTCGCTTGTTTGAGTTAACTTTGGAGAGCCGAAGATATCACGCACACTTGTTTCACCTGTCCAAGTAATCCACGAGTAAGATCCGTCCGCAAGTTCTTTGAGGGCAAAGATGGCCAAAGCTGTTTTGCCAGTGCCAGTGGGACCGCCCATAAATACACGGAATCCCTGGGCTGTCAGGTCGGCAATTTCGGTGACAAGTCTCTCGCGTGATGGCGTCATGGCGAAGCCACTCGTCTCAAGTTCGCGCTTACCTTTAAGTAGTGCCTCGGTTGCCAACAACCCTCGTTCGGGTGCGGAAAGCTTCGAAATTGTTTTCGCTTCTTTCGCTTGGGCAAGCGTAATACCACGGTCGAGGTTGGCGACAGCCATCGGTGTTCTGCCCGGCGCTTTAGGCCGCGATACACCTCCAACCTCTTCGCGAGCTAGTAATTCATCTACTCGAATCCGCCGCCTTGCACTTTGCAAGCGACCTTGGAGTGCGCGCATTTCGAGTACTTCCCCCATAAGTCCCTTCTTCGTGGTCGAACGATGAATCGCCTTCTCGCTTGCAACCTCCGCCTCATATCGCTCACGTAGTTCTGAATCGGCGAGGAGATTAAGCATAGCAACCTTCAAACTTTCGCGCCGTTCGCTTACAATTTTACCAAGCGTTTTGCCTTCAGGCTGTGCGGTATTTTCGTCTACATCTTGCTCAAATAATGTCTGTAATTCCTCTAGATATTTATTGTCTGGAGTCTTGTTTAAGTCAGCAAGAGCATCGATTTGTCTCGAGCGAGTGGCCGTACTTACATTCCCCGGTTCCATAGAGTACTCCTGGGCAAGCGCATAGAGTTCTAGTAAGCGGACATCTAAGGATGTCGCCACGGCCTCTTTAGGTAAAGAGGGGCCGTTCTCTTCTGTCTGATTAGCCTCTTGGTTAATTTTATGATTAGACCAAATAACACCTGGGATAAGCGTGACGAAGCGGTCACGAATTGGGCGCGCAATATACGCGTGTTCTACCCCTTCTTCTGACGAAACTTTAGGCCCTTCTTCAGACACAATGTCTATATATTACCACGTTTATGGGCGGCCACAATCGCCGGTTTCATTGCCCTAATAACTTGGGTTTGGTGGGCTACCAGTGCCCCCGCTAGATCCTCAACCACAACGGCGGCCACCGGGTCGCCCCCAACGGCAAACAATTTCGCAACAGGTCTAGACTGTTCGGTAAACCCAATAACATTTACAATAACTCCGCGCTTGCGGACAATTTTAAGTGCCTTCTCTACGCGTGCGAGCGACGCTCCGTGAAGTTCGTAACTACATGACTCTTCGCCACAGGCACTGCACCAAAGATTCCCATCGGTGATAA
The DNA here is from genome assembly GCA_001823165.1 of Candidatus Wildermuthbacteria bacterium RIFCSPHIGHO2_01_FULL_49_22b. Classification (GTDB taxonomy): domain Bacteria; phylum Patescibacteriota; class Minisyncoccia; order Minisyncoccales; family UBA10102; genus 01-FULL-49-22b. The sequence continues at coordinate 3,837 of MHTT01000019.1, read as the reverse complement.
TGGTTAAAGTCTTAACCATTTCGCCATCTTCAAGCGCGGTTACTGTCGCAAGATCAGATTCAAGTGTTTTGGCATAAGCTTCCACTGCCTCTGCCATGGCCCCGGCCCCGGCCACCGGCTTACTAAAAATATCATAGACGCTCGCGAGTCTCTTCAAAGACATAGGGCCGGTCTCAAGAATTTCGCGCCAAGTATCGCCACCATGTATCGAGAGCACGTGATTCGTGATTACCGGCGTTTTGCGTAGGGTCACAGCATGTTGCTTTATATTTTCGTTCAACTTGTAGCCTTCATAGAGCGAAGAGACGACAAACTGACGCTCAAGCTCGAGTAATGACTTACCGTCGTTACTTGTCGCTTGCATAGACGCGGTAACATCAAGGAGGAAGTCGTTGGAGAAGCGGACTGGCAATTTCTCTACCCTCTCGCGCTTGTTCGTCTTCTCATAACCATACGGATCATCAGTGCCAAGCAACACATCGGTGCCCGCGGACACCGGGTCAGTGAGCACGCCGCCGGCACTCTCGCGTCCCATAACACGTTGCACTCTCGTGGGTAAGCGATACGCGACAAGGAGAAGGTCCAAAATGCGCTTCCACTCTAGGGCAACAGTCGAGTCAGCGCTCTTATCAATGGTTGCTTCACGCGAGATGCGCTCGCGCGAAACCGCTTCGGCAAACTTACGCACGGCATCCCACTTATCGCGGGGTACACCGTAGAGATCCTCAAATATCTGCTTGATTCGCTCTGCGCTCCCACCAGACTCGCCACTATCGCTAGTGGTAATCTCTTCAAGCCTTTCGCCCAAGCGCGCAATTTCCTCATCACCAAACGGCACACCCCACGGGTCATCGTCTGATTCTCCTTGATCTGGTATAGACTCATTATCTCCATTGCCAATGGTCATCTCTGTGCCACCCGTTCCGCTTTTTTTATCTTCATCTTTCTCTTCCTCATTTTTGCCAGGTGGCTTGGGTGGCGTGGCATCAATACGCTCCCACAAACCTTTTGACTCATCCCACCATTCAAGCCACGCGTGCTTTGTGCCGGCGAGTGCCGCGAAGGCAAAACGCTTGTCGCGCGAAATATGATAACCCGTGACCATGCGGCAAGGTATCGCAAGCGTGCGTAACTGGGCCAAAGCGTAGAAGTTGGCAACATCGCAGTCCCCCTTTTTCCTTTTCTCTAATTCGGCAAAATATTGATCACCCGCCGCGGAGAGAGCGATACCAACCGCGCTATCGTTTACATATTCAATATTCTTCTGCACACGCAGAGCGACTTGGCGTGCGCGAGCTTCATCGGTAACGCGCGCGACACGAAGTTCTTCTAGGAAAGCACGGGTCTCCTCTTTGAGCGTGGCTACTACAGCATCTGGTATCCCTTGTTCGCCTTCAGTTGGCGGCGCAAATTGCCACGCGGTAGGAGCGTCAACGCGAGCAAATGAAAATTTGTAATCATTTGGTGGAGCGCCTTCACCTGCCCACTCAATCGTATGAACACCATTTGAAGTTTGGCGAATTGCGAATCCTTTTGAAAGTGTCTCGGGTAAAACTAAACTGTCTGCACGCAGGGGTATTGTCAACTCTTCTTCTGTCGAACGGGCGCCGTTTCTCCCAGAGAAAATATGTTGGTTTGCTACGGTGGCCGGGTCGCGCTCTTCATCTGGTGCTTGTAAACGCTCCGAGTTAGCACCGCTAGATACAACACGCATGGCATCCCAATCAACACCATCCAACACCTTTTCTCTGAAATACCCACCTATAAAGGGTTCAACGCGTTGCTCTATGTCCTCTTCAAGAATTTCTGGTCCCTCTGGAGAGTCGTCGGTTGAAGGTTGAAAGTTTTCTGAATCTGTAGCACGCAGATTAGCATCAATCTCTCGAAGTCTTTCTAGAGCAGGCGCAAAAAACCGATTAAAATAATCGCGCTTACGCGAAAGAGCAACATTGCCGTTTGTAAAGGCGGTAAGGAGATGCTCTCCAGACTTAGGTGACGTAGGTAGTGTTTCAAGCGCCACCTGGACTGGTTCCGTCATCTTCGGGAAGGCTCCTGTTGCGACAAACTCTGCGCATGCAGCTTTAAATTCTGCCACGAGACTCCCTGTGTTCGGCGATTCCAGAGCGATACGCTCTGCCGCATCCGGATCGCGCTCTCTAAGCACGCGAGCGCCTGTCAAACGCAGCAGTTCATTGACAAAAGGTGGATTATCAGCAAACATCTGTGTCACTTCTTTTGGATCGCTCCCGCGGAATGCCTCAATGGTTGCCACCTCACGCGCCGCGGCAAGTGCGCCAAGACGGTACATTTCTTTTCTGTCAGGTGCGCGTAGCGTGCTCACCTCAACAATATTTTTATTGTGATCGATTTTTAATCTTGGGGCGTTAGTATCGTTTGAGTACACAATAGTCCACCCAAGTACGTGTTCGGCAAGCCTCTGCTGTTCTATCTCACCTGCTGGTTTATCTTCTTTCATATATTGGCACTTGCGGTTATATGCTTTTTACGCCTGATATCAACTTGTCGCCTCCACCATAACGAAACCATAAGTACGACACAAGTATAATACCTGCTACAGCCAATATCACATAATTTAAATCATCAGCGGTAACAACCAAGTTGCCAAAGTATGAAAGTACGATTGTACTCGGTAAATTGCCAAGCAAAGTACCCAAGGCGAAATCCTTGGACGAGACTTTAGTTAAGCCATATCCAATATTCAAGAAGTTGTTGGGTGCGAAAGGTAATACGCGCATAATGATTACGTGGCGCAAACCATGATTCTCGAGAGCCAAATTGTAGCGGCGCATAATCTCAAATCGGTCGTGCAAATACTGAATGATAGAGGAGTTACCCACGTAACGCATAGCCCAAAAGATGAGCATCGATGACACCACGCTACAAAATAGAGAGAAGATACTCCCCCAAAAGACACCAAACATCAACCCACCAGCGATGGTGAAGGGCGTGCCCGGCACAAGCATAAGCTCGCCGATAATTTGCACCACAATGAATACAACCGGCGTCCAATATTTGTGGGTTGAGATGGCGTCGCGGATTAACTCGGGGTCGGCAATGTAGGCACTCCAATCAATGTAGTACCAGCCAAGCAATATGAGGCCGATAAAGAAAACAAGGGTCATGATTCGCCACTTCATTCGTTATAGTATACGGCATTTTCTTTGATTTGACAGACCCCCGTAAAGCTGATATACTCTGTAACTGGATGGGAGACCCTTCCCCTCGCGTCCAAGGACCTCTCTAATGAAAGCAGTCGCGTTTTCAGTCAACCAGTTGCTGGCTCGCATCGCGATCGGTCGCTACCACCGGTCACGCCGGTAGGCTCGCGCGGAGGGTGGGGCAGTCTCGCCTACCCTCCGCCGGCCAAGTACTTTGAAAATTAGTGTCGGTCACTCACGCAAAACTTATCTGCCCCACTTCGCCCCACGCCGCTAAAGCTCTGCGGGGCTTCGCGGGGCGCTGAAACTTACATCTGCGCTTCACGCAGGTAAGTTTCGCGGGGATGATCGGCCTAGACATAGTGCACACTGATTGTGCGCAAGCCGTGAGTGCCAAGTCTCACGCTAATTAAATTGGCAATTGTTACCTGCAAAGGCAACTAACGGGGAGCAGGGTTCACTTGTGGCTTCGCCATATATGAACTTTGCTTTCGCGATGGCTTAAGTCCATCGCCATCTTTATCGCAAGAGCTCACTGTAACGATAAAGGTGTAACCACTGTGATTAGATTCGCGGACCGCCTCACCCACGATTCGAAAAATTGAGGCTTAGCATTGAGTGCTTTCGGATATCTTTTATACTCAATGCGAAAAACCAA
>MHTT01000018.1 GCA_001823165.1 Candidatus Wildermuthbacteria bacterium RIFCSPHIGHO2_01_FULL_49_22b | reverse complement strand
AAGACGGCATCTTTTCCAGGGGCCACCAAGGTGGGTTTTGGCAGGGCCACAAAAAACTGCCACAGGTCAGATGCCGGACCCGGGGTATTCCCCCGCAGGGGAATCACCTGCCAGGTATAGGAGTTGTTAAGTTCAATCCAGCTGGAAGGAATGGCAAAAGAGGTAGCGTTGGCCGGAACTTCCGGGAAGCTAAACGTGTGGGAAAAAGGCGTGCTCCCCGAGGTTTTGTTGAGTATAACGTTGTACCGGTCCGCTCCCGCGGCCTGTTCCCACTTTAGCGTTACGGGCGCAGGGGTTGCCGCACCAAGCGTGTTGGCGGGAGAAACAAGCTTGGGTTTGGCAAGCGTGGGGGTGAACTTCCAGTTGGCGCCATTGCTGCTCCACGGGCCGCACTGGCTTTCCGTGTCAGAAGGAGTGGCAACCCCAAAACAGGCGCGAACGCGCCATTGGTGCTCTTGCCCCGCCAGCAAAACCGTGCTTTCGGGAAATGCATAGGAATTATCGGGAGCCCAGATTTGTTGAATGGACCCAAAGTTTCCTCCGAAAACCTCCAGAAAATATCCTCCGGCTATTTCAGCTGGAAACGTAACCTTGCTCCATTTCAAGATTACGGGCTGCGCCGCGCTGGCTCCGTCTGAAGGAGAAGGCGAGGTTGGGGCGGGAAGGGCGGCCAGTGCGTCTGCAAAAGAAACTCCCGCGCCAAACCCCGCACCATTTTCCAAATGGTACGGGGCAAGCAAAAGCGCTGCCCCGAGAACGCCTGCGAACAAAACCCAAAGGGAGTTTCTCATCTTGTCTGATTGTACCACATTAAAAGCACGCCGCGGAAACAACTTTGTCCCCCGCGTCCAGCTTCATGACGCGCACTCCCTGGGTTGATCTGCTGATTTTGGGAACGTCTGCTATGGCAGTGCGGATGACCTGGCCCTTGCGGGAAATGACAATAAGGTCTTCTTCTTGGCCGGAGAGCACCTTTGCGTACACAAGGCCTCCCGTCTTTGCCGTGATGTTTGCGGTCTTCACGCCAGAGCCCCCTCTCGCCTGCAGCCGGTACTCTTTGAGGTGCGTTCTCTTGCCGTATCCGTTCTCCGTGAGAATCAAGAGGTAATCTGCGTCCGGTTTGTGATTTGTGATTTGTGATTTGTGATTTTCCGAGATAATATCCATGCCAACCACCTCGTCTCCTTTTTTCAGGCGAATGGCCCGGGTGCCGGCTGCGTTGCGCCCCATGGCCCGCGCGTTCTTTTCCGCAAAGCGAATGGACTGGCCTTTCTTGGTGGTAACGATAATCTGGTCTTCGCCCGCGCTCTTTCTTACCGCTTTGAGTTCGTCTCCCTTTTTCAGGGAGATTGCAATGAGGCCGGAACGGCGAACATTCTTGAAATCCTCTAAAGGGGTCTTTTTTACCAGGCCCTGTCTGGTTACCATAACCATGTATTGCACTCCCTGTTCAGCGTCTTTTTTGCCCAGGGCAAAGAGGTTAAGCACCTTGTCTTGGGAAGAAAGCTCCGCGAAGTTCAAAAGGCCCCTGCCTTTTGCCACTCTCGTGCCTTCGGGAATCTCGTACACGGGAAGCTGAAACACCTTGCCAGAGTCAGTAAACACCATTAAAGAATCATGCGTGTTGCAGTACAGGAAATGCTCCACGATGTCTTCTGACACCGTCTTCATACCCACAATGCCCTTGCCTCCCCTCTTTTGCAGCTTGTAGGTGGCGGGATTAATGCGCTTGATGTATCCCCCCTGGGTCAAGGTGATAATGGTTTCCTCCTGCGGCACCAGGTCTTCTTCCGCAATGCTGCCGACTCCCTGAACCTGCACCCTGGTCTTGCGGTTGTCGCCAAAGGATTCTTTTGCGCGCGCAAATTCCTTTCTGACAACCTCGTCTATCTTCTTTGGGGAAGCAAGAATACCGGCAAGCTCCTTGATGGTTGCCCTCACTTCTTTCAGCTCGTCTTCAATCTTTTCGCGCTCAAGGCGAGCTAACTGGGCCAGGCGCATATCCAGAATAGCGTTTGCCTGAAGCTCTGAAAGTTTAAATGTTTTTTGTAGTTTTGCTTTAGCGTCGTCCCGGTCGTTTGCCGCCCGAATAAGCTTGATGACTTTGTCAATGTTTGCCAGGCATTTGTGCAGGCCCTCCAAGATGTGCTCTCGCTCTTTTGCCCGCTCCAGCTCGTATTTGGTGCGGCGCGTCACCACCTGCCTCCGGTGCTCTAGGAAATACTGGAGAATCTCAACTAAAGAAAGCACTTTGGGCTGAATGCCGTCTGCCAGGGCCAAAAGGTTAAGGTGGAAGGTCTTTTGCAGGTCAGAAAACTTGTAGAGGCGGTTCAGCACTTTTTGGGGAGCAGCTCCCTGCTGAAGGTCAAAGACAATCCTCATGCCGTCCTTGTCTGACTCGTCCCTGATGTCCCGGATTCCGTCAATCTTCTTTTCCTGCACCAGGTTTGCAAACTGCTCCACCAGCGAGGCCTTATTCACCTGGTAGGGAATCTCGGTAATGATGATATGGGATTTTTTCCCGTCTTCCGCAACCTCTGCCTTGCCTCTCATGACAATGGGGCCCTTGCCTTGAGAGTAGGCGGCAATGATGTCCTGTCTGTTAAAAATGGTGCCGCCTGTCGGGAAATCAGGGCCTTTGATAAAGGAGAACATATCTTCGGTGGCGGCCTTTGTATGGTCCAGCAGGTAGTTCAAAGCGTCAATCACCTCTCCCAGGTTATGGGGAGGAATGTTGGTTGCCATGCCAACGGCAATGCCTAGGGTGCCGTTGAGCAGAAGCTGGGGCACAGGAGAAGGAAGCACCATGGGTTCTTTTCTGGTGCCGTCGTAGTTGTCAGAAAAGTCCACCGTGCCTTTCTCGATATCCTGGAGCATAAACTCTCCCAGCCGGGACATTCGCGCTTCACTGTATCTCATCGCGGCAGCTTCATCCCCATCAATACTTCCAAAGTTTCCTTGACCGTCTATCAGGGGATAACGCATGTTGAAGTCCTGCGCCATGCGCACCATGGCGTCATACAGCGCGATATCGCCGTGAGGGTGATAGCGGCCCAACGTGCTTCCCACTACGGTAGCTGACTTTCGGTACTTTGCTCCGTGCGTCAGGCCGTCTTCGTGCATGGCAAACAAAATCCTGCGGTGCACGGGTTTTAATCCGTCACGCACATCAGGCAGGGCGCGAGCAACAATAACGGACATCGCGTAGTCCAGATACGAACTACGCATTTCCTCAACGATTTCCCGGGGTTTTACCTGCCCGATTGCGGCTTTCTGGCTGTTATCCTGCTTGTTTGCCATGGTTTCAGGGCTTCAGCACCACAATCTCTGCCTCTTCTTTTTCCCCTGCAATGTCTTTTGCCTTAAGGGTAAGTTTCTGCTGGGGTTCCAGGCCTTTCTTGCCCATGGCGCGCAAAAACTCGTCCACCGAAGCAAGCTTTACCTTCAGCTTGGGCAAAGCGTAGTGCATGGGAATGATATAACTGGGCTCTATCTGGCTGATAATCTTTGGGGCTTCCTTTCCGTTGATGGTATAGGTTCCCCCTACCGGAATAAACAATACGTCAACCTGCCCGATTTTATCCACCTGTTCGGGGGTAAGCTCCTTTTGCCCAAAGTCCCCCAAGTGGCATAAGGTAATGCCTTCTGCGGTTATGGTGTACACGGTGTTTAAGCCCCGCTCCTTTCCTTGCACATCATCATGAAAGGTTTTGATGCCTTGCACAAAGACTTCTTTTGCCTCGTATTCTCCCGGCGAATCAATGACAAAAGGGGCACCTCCCGCCGCCTTCACATTGTTGTGGTCAAAGTGGTTGTGCGTGACCAACACAATATCTGCATCCTGGGAAGGGAGCCTGAGACCCAGAGAATCCTCAAAGGGGTCAATGAGAATCTTTACCTGCTCCTGCTTTCCTCGAGAAACGGTGATGTAAAAGCAGGCCTGGCCTTTCCACACAATCTGCATAGTAATTTTATCGTACCATAGGTACAAAAATTTTCAATGCTCAATCTTGCAATTTTCAATCAATGACTTAATCCCCAAATTTTCAAATTGTAAATTGAAAATCAAGACACTTTTGGCATTTGAGCTTTGACATCTGGCATTAGGTAGGGTAAAGTGGAGGGCATGCAAATCATGGTTGAAAAGCCCGTGGAAAAGCTGGGGGCGCTGCGTCCCTTCAAGATGGGAGACATCGTGGAGGGCGTGGTCGTTGGCATTGGAAGGTCAGCTGTCTACCTGAATCTGGGCCCCCAGGGCACCGGCATTATCTTTGGCCGCGAGTTCCAGGAAGAAAAGGACCAGCTCAAGGGTGTAAAAGTGGGCGACGTCATTGCGGCAAAAATCGTGGACTTGGAAAACGAGGAAGGATACATTGAGCTTTCCCTGCGGGAGGCAGGGAGAGAACTCACGTGGGGCAAACTCAAAGAACAAAAGGCAAAAGAAGAACTCTTAAAGGTAAAGATAACGGGAGCAAACAAGGGAGGTTTGTTAGCTGACGTGTCGGGCGTACAGGCATTCTTGCCCGTGTCCCAGCTTGCCCAAGAGCATTATCCCAAGGTGGAAGATGGAGACAGCCAGAAAATCCTCCAAGCCCTGCAGGCCTTCATGGGCCAAGAGCTGGAGGTGGAAATCTTTGACTTAGACCCCAAGGAAGGAAAAATTATTCTTTCTGAACGCTTAAAGGAGCGCAGAAAAGTAAAGGAAATTTTGTCTCAGTACAAGGTGGGAGACGTGGTGGAAGGGGAAATTACAGGCGTGGTTGACTTTGGGGCCTTTGTGAGGTTCGGGAGCGCAGGAGAAGAGATTGAAGGATTAATTCACATCTCCGAGATTGACTGGCAAATTATTGAAGACCCTTCCCTGTTCTTGAAGGTGGGGGACAAGGTGAAGGCCCAAATTATTGACATTTCCAACGCCAGGGCATCGTTGTCCCTCAAGACCTTGAAAGAAGACCCCTGGAAGGAAGCCGCAAAAAAGTATCTGAAGGGAGGGTTAGTGAAAGGCAGAGTAACCAAGCTCAACCCTTTTGGGGCTTTTGTGGAGATTGAACCTAAAATTCAGGGGCTCTGCCACATTTCAGAGTTTGGAACCAGAAAGGCAATGGAAGAGGCCTTGGGTGTGGGAAGTACTTTGAGGTTTCAAATCTTGGAGATTAACCCAGAAGAACACCGAATGTCTCTTAGGCTGGCCTTGCCCTTTGACTCTGCTCAGGGCGAGCAAGAAGGCGGCGCAATCCCAGAATCCCAGCCCCAGACCCAAGAGCCAAAAAAAGAGCAAGCAGAGTAGTGCCGCTGAATATATCCCGGGAGCGACGGGAGCGAGAAGACCCAAAGGGGTCTTTTCTGTTTTCTCCAATTGCATTAATACTGCTGCTATCGCCATAGTATTCATCCAACTTCAACCCATTGCTGTTTTCTGCACCCGGAGTTCCTCCTGGGTTCTCACTTGTCTGCCACAGCAAAGTAGGGTCAGACCCTACTTTGCGCTCCATGGTTCTCTTGGTTTCGTTGTCTCCGGCGGGCCAGGCGCTTTTTGCATCCACCTCGTCTGCAATCTCGCCAAGATTGTTTTTCAGCATAACTCTCATACCCGTATTCAGAAACTTTCCTCCCAAGTTCGCGTAGTTCATATCAACACCCGAAATCTTGTCTGAAGCCCCCACTACAAAATATCCCTGTGCTGGAACGGTGCCAGAGAGAGGAATGGTGAAATAAAGCTCCTCGTCCTCGCTGTTAGACATTGAATGTCTAGCAAGTTCAACTGTCCAATCCTCAAGACTCACGGACTGGTCTTTAAGGATGTTCTTTAATTCCAGCCACTCATACCTCCAGTGCTGTTTTGCGTCTATGCCTGCAACCGGAGTCCCCATCCACGCAATTTCGTTGATAACCACAGAAGGCACCTCCTGACCGCTTGTCTGAAAAGGGAACAACATCAGCAAAATAAACAGAAACAAAACCATAGCCCCATTCTATATCCTTAACTTAGTTAAGTTATCCACACCTTGCTTTGAGCAAGTTTTATAGAAGCAGGATATTGGAGTAAAAGAAAAAGGTCTCAAGAATATGTCTCCGCACATTCTCGAGACCTTGCAACAGCCGAGCTGTGTCAGAGGCTAGAAAGGGGGCCGCCGCGATGTTACCGAGAGCAAGCGCATCTCCTCCATGATTTTGCCGGCCCTCTTTCGAGCTTCTCTTTTATCCTCCCTGTAGAGATAGGTCCAGATGGCAACGCTGCATACCAGCGCCACCGTTGCAGAAACCAACGCCACCGACCACATATTTTTTTCTCCCAGCCAGATAAGATTTGGATAACTAGAAGGTCGCGGCAGTCATGCGACTTTTGTCGTTTGGCTGCTGGGGTCTTTGGGGAAACTGAATTCTCCTATCCCCGCCGCTGCATCACAGCGGCGAGGAGCTTGCCCGCGGCCTCGGGGCTGATGTCGCCCGAATCCTTGAGCTTGCCAATCTCCACAGGAATGTTGACGGCAATACGAGGAAGATTGTTGCCCGCGGCAGACGAAATGATATGACAGTGGTAGTGCTCCATGGTAGACCCAGAACCAGTGTTATTGACGAGGCGGTAACTCTTGCACATTGCCGCTGCCCATCTCGTGGCAGCGGCATTGAGCAACGCTCAAGCTTCCACATCCTCTGCGCCAATATGGTGCGAGGACGTGGTGAAAATCCAGTGTGCTCCCAGAGAAACGGCCTTTTGTCCGCTCTCAATCGCCACCCACTTTACTGACTCTCCTTTAATGATTATCCGCCCCCATCCAAGCACTTTACTCCCAGGATCTTCCCAATCCTGGAACTGAATACAGCTCTCACATCCTTGCACATATTTTTGCATCCTGCCTCCTCCTTTCCAGTTTTCCGGGTGGGCTGTTGTCCTAGTGCTTAAAGTCCAAGGTAAAACGACTATAGAATAAAACGTGCAAAATGTCAACTAGTTGACAGAATCAAGATAAAATGGTATGAATAGGGACAGCACGAGGGCAAAACTTAGCCCTCGAATTCAAAAGAAGGAGGAGATTGATGATTACACAAATCGTCACTCATGGAAGCCCGGCGCACCTTGATGAATTGGCGGGAGCAATCCAGCTCCAGGATTATGGGGAAGAAAAACTACCTGGAGTAAACACCGCAACGTTTCGCTGTCTCCAATCCGGGGAAAACGTTTTGGAGCTCGCGCAAAGAGAAGACACCGTTCTCTTGGGACTTGGCGCGCAATTCAGGAACGAAGGTAACGCGCACAGGATCTTTGACGAGCACGTCGCCAATGGCGACACATCACAAAGTAGGGAGTGTGCCGCAACCTTGGTTGCCAAATTCGTCGGGATCGACCAGGAATTCCGGTGGAAAAAGATCTTAAAAGCCATCCTCCATACAGACAGAAACCCTCCGAACCTTACGCTGGATCTCTCGGTAACAGTCATGGAAATGCAGTTCCAAGGATGGGCGTTATGTGCTGTTCTCCAGGAGACGAGGAAAACCCTAGACGTACATCTGAGAAAAGCTGACCAGTTCGCGGCTGTGTCTCTCCTTCCTATGAAGGAAGAGGAACTCAACCTCAATGGCGAGCGACACATCCTCACAACGATAGAGGGGGACGACCCAAAGGCTCCTGCGTTTGCGCGCTTCTTAGGCGCTTCCGTGGTAGTGGTAAGGAATTCGAGCGGCCATGTTCAGGTTCTCACCGCAAACCACTTGTGCCTTGACATGCGCGACGTAATCCGTGCTCTCCGACTCCGGGAGCAATGGATACAACAGAAGGTGAGGGTCACCGACTGGAGATTCCTTGAACAAGAGGGGGTGATTGAGGAAGTGCCAGAATGGTTTTGGCACAAAGACTCAAACAACATCCTCAATGGGGGACGCTCTCGGCCCGATGCCCCGCCCACCAAGATACCATTGGGTATCATCGTGGAAACCGTGAAGATGTGCCTAGAAACCAACCGATTTGAACCTTCCCGCCAGCAAAAATGCGAACAGGGGGTATGCACCTCAACACCTCGAAAGCCGTGCCCTCTGTACAACCTCGGACTTGTTCGATGCCGAACTGTCCGAGCAATCCGAGCAAACGCATACCAGGCTTCCCGGTAAAGCCCAGAGGCCTCATTGCAGCCGGCAATGGGGCCTCATTTTTTATCATTGAAATTATCTCAATTTCTGCTACACTAAGAACACAATGAGAAATCTTGGAAAAAACTTTCTCTTCGTCGTCATCATCTTTCTGGTAATGTCGGCATTGTTTGCTGCGTTCGCAAAACCCTTTGAACAGCCAGAAACCGTATCCCTGACCCAGCTGGCAGCAGACATTGAAACAGGAAAGGTGGAAAAAGTGAGCGTGACGGGAAGCAAGCTGACCGTTTCCTATAAAGAAGAGGGGGCAGAGAAAGTGTCCACCAAAGAGCAGGATGCCGCCCTCACGCAGACCCTGCTGAACCTTGGGGTTTCAAAAGAAGCCCTGGAAAGCGTGCAGATTGAAAGCAAAGAAGAAACAGGCGTCTTAACCTGGCTGGTTCCCCTGTCTGCGATTTTGCTGCCACTGCTGTTCTTTGTTTTCTTTTTCTTTCTAATTTTCCGACAGGCGCGGGCGGGACTGGGCCAGGCCTTTGACTTTACCAAGGCAAAAGCCAGGTTGTTTGGGGCAGACGGCACAAGCAAAGAACGCGTTACCTTCAAGGATGTTGCAGGATTAAAAGAGGCAAAAGAAGAAGTTCAGGAAATCGTTGACTTTCTCAAGAACCCAAAAAAGTATCTGCACATGGGAGCTAAGATTCCCCGAGGAGTGCTGCTGGTTGGAGCTCCGGGAACAGGAAAAACTCTTTTGGCTCGTGCAATCGCAAATGAAGCCGGGGTGCCTTTCTTTTCCGCTTCGGGGTCAGAGTTTAT
>MHTT01000017.1 GCA_001823165.1 Candidatus Wildermuthbacteria bacterium RIFCSPHIGHO2_01_FULL_49_22b | reverse complement strand
GGCTCCCAGCGTATCTTCCTTTCATGATGTTTTGAAGGTTCTGGGTGTATCATATGTTATGGACCAGCACATGGGATTGACAAAACAGGAGGGATAAGATATGATGAAGGCGTGAGCGAATCCGCCTCAGGCGGAGCTCCAAGTAAGACGGTACCAAGCCCCCCTCGAGCGGGGCTTGTTACTTTTTAGAAAGGTAGTCATCTTCGGCGACCCCGGGGAAACTTTTTTATGCCGTCCCGCTACGCGGGACATGACGTAATCAAGGTAGCCCTGGGCATTTTTTCACACAATTCGGGGACGAATTACTAGAATGCCAGTCAGGCCAAGTAGTTGTGCCTGACCCCGCCGAAACTCAAGCAGTTGAGTTTTCGCCCCTTGGGCGATAATTTTCGCTTTTTAGACCCGGCGTACTTTTATGTTTTCATGTTTTGCGTTTTTCTATACGTTTTAACATTGCGGTCGCCTTCTTAATACGTTATACTGGATACTGATACTGGGTTATACCAGGTGCTGGCGTGTTTTATGGATGAGTATAAATATTATTTGCGAAAACCGAAATCAGAGATTGCAAAAGACCTTTTTTATGGGCTGCTGACAGCCGGCTTCTTTGTTATTGCGGCAAGTTCTCCCTATTTTATCATCAATGTGATAAATGGATTTGAGCGATACAAAAAATATCCACGGAAAAGAGTGTACGACACCTTTTATCAATTGCGGAAACGAGGCCTCATTAAGATTGCAGAAAGGGATCATCAAATATACATTTCTCTTACCGAAGAAGGAAGGAAATACGCGGGGAGGTTCCAGATTGACAAGCTCAAGATCGCAACTCCAAGAAAATGGGATAAGAGGTGGCGACTTTTGATTTTTGATATTCAGGAGTCAAAAAGAATTTATCGCGAAGCGCTCCGGGGAAAATTAAAACAGTTGGGATTCTATCAGCTTCAGAAAAGCGTGTGGGCGCATGCTTTTCCATGCCAAGCAGAGGTGAAAATCCTGAAAGAGTTTTTTGGTCTTTCTGTTAAAGAGTGTCGTTTGGTTGTGGCCCTTGACATAGGAGATGATTCTAATGTGCGCAGTTTTTTTCATCTTCTTTAAAGAAACGTATTAAGAAAGCTATCGCCGCATTAAAACGTTTTAGGCGCGAAATCTTTCTTGGGGGTATGGATTGCAAAAAAGCGAATACTTGATACAATAAAGGCGGACCGGGGGCAGCGCTCACAAAGTCTTACCAATGGAGTCCAGCGCCCTCGGTTCATGGGGATGTGCCCAAGGAATCTTGGACCTATCCCCATGGAAATCATCCCGACCCCCAATTTTAACAACCTTCGGTTTTTAATATTTTTCTCTGCCTGCGGCAGGTAGACACCACAAGATGATTTCAAAAATTTCCGCTTGAAATTTTATGAATAGTGATATTCATAATTTATTACCAGGGGTCAAAACAAATGTTTCTCTGGCCCCTCACACCACCTTTAATATTGGCGGGGCAGCCCGCTACTTTTTTATTGCAAAAAACATAAAAGATATTATTGAGGCGGTATCGGTCGCCAAAAAATGCAAGATGCCGTTTTTTGTTTTGGCCGGGGGAAGCAACGTGCTTATTTCAGACAAGGGATTTCCCGGATTGGTTATAAAAATACAAGCTACAAGCTACAAGCTACAAGCTACAAGATTGTATGCTGAAGCCGGCGTTTCCATGGAAACTCTGGTGCGGGAAATCGGCAAGAAAGGGTTAGCTGGACTTGAGTGGGCAGGAGGGTTGCCGGGTTCTGTCGGAGGAGCGGTGCGGGGGAACGCAGGGGCCTTTGGAGGAGAAATCAAGGACAGCGTCATTTCCGTCGCTGCCCTTGACGAGAAGGGGAATGTGAAAACGTTGTCAAAAAAGCAATGCATGTTTTCTTACCGTGATTCTTTTTTCAAAAAGAAGAATTGGATTGTGCTGTCTGCAACCTTTCAGCTGCAGAAAGGAAACAAAAAAAAGATTCAAAGGGAAGCAAAAGAGCACATTGCGTACCGAAAAGAGAAGCATCCTTTGGAATACCCGAACGCGGGAAGCGTATTTATAAACTGCGACTTCAGGAAATTTTCGAAAGAGCTGCGGGAAAAACTCAAAGATGTCGTGAAAACAGACCCGTTTCCCATTGTGCCGACCGCCTATCTGATTTCTGAAGCCGGACTAAAAGGATTGCGCATTGGAATGGCGCAGGTTTCAGAGAAACACCCGAACTACGTGGTGAACTTGGGTGCAGCCCGCGCAAAAGATGTCATGCGATTGATAGAAAAGGTGAAAAAAGAAATCAAAAAGAAGTTTTCTGTCGCATTGGAACAAGAAATTGAGCTGGTATCGTAGATACCAGCGATTTTTTTATCTTATTCGCAGTTTTTCACATTTCCCGCCTCGCTTGACGGGGCGGGATTATTTTTGTATACTCCAAAGGCAAGGCAGGAAAAATATAATCTTCAATCGCTTTTTCTCTTTTTTCTTTCCTGTATCTAGGGCAGGCAAGATCGCCCTTGTCAAAGGGCACTCTCCAAAGGATACGTCTTTTGCAGAGGCCCGGTAAATGTGCCGGGTAAGCGATTGGGTGCATATACGCAATGCAACAAATAAAGAGGGCTCCTTTATGGACCAATCCCATCAATGCAATAGTTCCGAAGTTCACATACGCTGGAAAGCATATTCTAGCCGACTTTTGGAATGGGAGAATCGTTGAAGACGAGCAAGAATTACATCAGCTCTTGCTGGGAGCCGCAAAAGCCGCACAAAGCAAGGTATTGAGGACTTCTATTCATAAGTTTGCTCCTCAAGGCATCACGGGGGTTGTTTTGTTGGCAGAGTCGCACATTGCCCTGCACACGTGGCCCGAGATTAACTACATTGCAATAGACATTTTTACCTGCGGGAAGGAAGCTCGCCCCAAGGACGCCCTCAACTATTTTAAAGATTCTTTGCAGCCAAAGCGGGTAGCGGCAACAGAAATGAAGCGGGGAAAACAATAAAAGCATGAAAAGGAAAATTGGCACAAAGAAGCTCTACGGGAAAGAACTTCTTTTAACATTGATTGATTGCAATCCTGAAACGCTTCGCTCAAAACAAAAGATTGTTGCCTTCACAAAACAGATGTGTGGGGTTATTGGCATGAAACCGTATGGCAAACCCTTTGTTGCGCGTTTTGGACTTGGTAAGGACTTTACCGCAGGGTACTCTTTGGCACAGCTCATTGAAACAAGCTCTATTACGGGGCATTTTTCTGAATTATGGAACCGGGTATATCTTGATGTCTTTTCTTGTAAAGAGTATGACGAGAAAAAAGCCGCCGCGTTTGCAAAAAAATACTTTGGCACAAAACGGGTAATACAAAAACTCGTCTATCGGTAATTCTCACTGGACTATGCGAAAGGGGAAACAATATATTTTTGAGGTTGCACAAGAAGTCCCCTACGATATCACGGGTATACAGATTGGGTACCAAGTGCGAAAGAAACTCTATGAAGGCAAATCTGCATTCCAGAGAGTTGAGGTGTATAACCTCATGTTCTTTGGGAGAACACTCTTTCTTGACGGGGTCTTGCAGACGGCAGAGCAAGATGAGTTTATCTACCACGAGATGCTCTGCCAAGCACCCCTCTTTCTTCATCCCTCTCTTGGAAATGTGCTTATCATAGGCGGAGGAGATGGAGGGGCTTTACGAGAAGTTCTCAAGCACCGCTCGGTTAAAAAGGCGGTAGTTGTTGAGATTGACGGCAAGGTGGTCAAACTTTCAAGAAAGTATCTTCCTTTTCTCTCAAAAAACGCATTCTCTGATAAGCGGACGAAGCTTGTTATCGAAGATGGAAAAAAGTTTATCAAAAAGCATAAAAGTGAGTTTGACGTGATTATTCTTGACCTTTCCGATCCCAACGGTCCCTCAAAAGACCTCATCTCGCTCCCGTTCTATAAAAACATAAAACAGGCATTGCGGAGCAACGGAATTGTTTCTGTCCAGTCAGGTTCTTTCATCACCCAACCAAAACTCGTTTCTACTATTTCAAAGCGCCTCCAGAAGGTATTCTCCCATGTTCAGGTGAGAAAGGCGGTCGTGCCCTCCTACTATGCAGGAGAGTATATCTTTACCTTGGCCTCTGACTATAATTTTTCCAAGGTGACGCTGGGAACCCTTGCAAAACGCTACAAGGCATCAAAAATGAGACTAAAGTATTGGTCTCCTGAAATCCACCAGGCCTCCTCGGTTCTTCCGCTATACCTCAAACAGGAGTTGAAATAACGAGATTCTCCTGCCATAATAGGAGGACTATGGCAAATATCCTGCAACGGATTTTGGGCGGGGATTCATCCTCGCTGGTCCGCAAGCTCCAGCCCTTGGTGGAAGGCATTAATGCGCAGGAGTCAAAGCTCGAGGGACTGTTGCCTGTAAGGATTCAAGAAGAATCCCAGGCATTGCGAGAGCGGGTTTCCAACGGTTCTTCCCTGGAAGATATCCTTCCCAGGGCTTTTGCATTGGTGAGGGAGACCGCCAGGCGGACCTTGGGCCAACGCCACTTTGACGCGCAGCTCATGGGAGGCATGGTTTTGCATGAGGGCAAGATAGCAGAGATGAAAACGGGTGAAGGAAAAACTCTGGCCGCCACGCTCCCTGCGTATCTCAATGCTTTAAAAGACAAAGGGGTGCACGTGATTACGGTGAACGATTACTTGGCAAAACGAGATACGGTGTGGATGGGCCAAATTTACCATGCCTTGGGTCTTTCTGTCGCCTGCATTACCCACCAATCTTCCTATATATACGACCCCACCTACGGTGCGACAATTGACAATTCACAATTGACAATTGACAGAAGCAAAGTGTCAAATGTCAAAGGTCAAATGTCAGATGTGCGTAATACCGAGCGTGACGAAAAACGAGATACTCTCGGGTCGTTTCAAGTTGAAGAATCATATCTACGTCCTTGTACGCGACGCGAGGCATATGCGACAGACATTACCTACGGCACCAACAATGAGTTTGGTTTTGACTATTTGCGAGACAACATGGCGCAATCCCTGGAAATGCAGGTGCAGCGGGGGCACCACTACGCCATCATAGACGAGGTGGACTCGGTTCTCATTGACGAGGCAAGAACCCCTTTGATTATTTCCGCCCCAGACCAGGAAAGCTCTTCTTGGTACAGAGAGTTCGCAAAACTCATTCCCCAGCTCAAAAAGGGGGAGGACTATGAATTGGATGAGAAGTTGAGGGCCGTGACCCTGACGGAACAGGGCATTAATAAGGTGGAGGGGTTAATGGGAGTAAAGGACATTTACCAGGAGCGCGGCATTAAATTCTTGCATCATTTAGAGCAGGCCCTGAAGGCAGAAGTTGTCTTTGAGCGGGACCGGGACTACGTGGTAAGAGACAGGCAGGTTGTCATTGTGGACGAGTTTACCGGAAGATTGCTCCCCGGAAGAAGGTATTCTGGCGGGCTTCACCAGGCCCTGGAGGCAAAAGAGGGAGTGCAGGTGCAACCCGAGTCCCTGACCCTCGCCTCCATTACCTTCCAGAACTACTTTCGTATGTACAAGAAGCTGGCTGGCATGACCGGAACCGCCTTAACTTCGGCTGAAGAGTTCTCCAAGGTGTACAATCTTGAGGTGGTCCCAGTTCCAACCAACAAGCCCATGGTCAGACAGGATATGCAAGATAGGGTGTATCAGTCAGAAGAAATGAAGTTTCAGGCCATTGTGGAGGAAATCAAGACATTGCACGAAAAAGGACAGCCCGTGCTTGTGGGAACTGTTTCCATACAGAAGAATGAATACCTGGGCAAGTTGCTGGAAAGACAAGGGGTTTCTCACGAGATGCTGAATGCAAAAAACCACGAAAGGGAGGCAGCTGTCATTGCACAAGCAGGAAAAAAGGGGGCCGTAACCATTGCAACCAACATGGCAGGAAGGGGAGTGGATATCATCCTGGGAGGAAATCCTCCAGATGACAAGGAGGCAGAGGAGGTGAAAGCCCTTGGCGGTCTGCACGTCATCGGAACAGAACGCCACGAGGCGCGGAGGATTGACAACCAGTTGAGAGGAAGGTCGGGAAGGCAAGGAGACCCTGGCTCCACCCAGTTCTTTGTTTCTTTGCAAGACGATTTAATCCGTATCTTCGGCGGGGAGCGCATTCAAAAATTAATGCAGCAATTTCATTTGCCAAAAGAGGAGGCGATTGAATCCAAGATGATTTCTGGCGCCATAGAATCTGCCCAGTCAAAAATTGAGGGGTTTAACTTTGACGCCAGAAAACACCTGTTGGAGTATGATGATGTGCTCAACAAGCACCGGGAAACCGTGTACCGCAAGAGAAAGGAGATTCTGGAAATGGCAAAGCAAGGCAACCTGGGAGAACACATTCTTGGAATTCTTGAGAAGGCAGGCAAAAGCAGAGAGGAGTATGAAAAAAAAGAACAGGAACTGGGGCAAGAAAACATGCGCCAGGCAGAGAAGATTGTCGCTTTGCGCGTGCTGGATTCTCTGTGGATGGACCACTTGGAAAACATGGAGCAGCTCCGCGATTCCGTTCGACTGAGAGCGTATGGCCAGCAAGACCCTTTGATAGAATACAAGAACGAAGGGAGAAAGCTTTTTCAGTCCTTTATGGAGAATATGGAGGCAACGATTGCCAGCGCCCTGCTTAGTGTTTCTGCGGTTCATCGGCAGCAGCCCTCGCCCCAGCCGGTCCAGCAGAATCAGCAGTACAAGGGAGTCGGGAGAAACGACCCCTGCCCCTGCGGGTCAGGAAAGAAATATAAAAGGTGCCACGGGAGATAATCATGAAGATGAATATGCATCCGAAACTTAGAGAATTCTTTGGCCACTTCTATTTCGCGGTAGAGTGGAGAATTATCGCAATTATTATTACTTTTCTTGCGGCGTACATCATTTCTGGAGATATAAAAATATCTTTGGGCATTACAAGCATTGAAAGTGTCGCAAAAATGATTGTGCAGACATTTTGGCTTCAGTATCGAGTGAAAAATCACCACATCGCCCATAAACATTAACAGACGCCGTTCCCAGAAATGAGCGCGGCATCTTGTAAATTGTAAGAAGCGGCGACTCGCCATGGCGCAAAAGAAGAAGATTTTTACTCTCTGTATTGTTCATCAAGAAGGCAAGGTGCTCTTGGGAATGAAAAAGAGGGGATTTGGCAAGGACAGATGGAACGGCTTTGGCGGTAAGGTGCAGGAGCAGGAAAGCATTGAGGAAGCAATGTTCCGAGAATTAAAGGAAGAGGCAGGGATTACCCCTCTTTCTTTTGAGAAGAGGGCGCTCCTTGAGTTTCATTTCCAAGGGAAACCAGAGTATCTTGAGGTTCATGTGTTCCATACTTCTTCTTTTGCAGGGGAACCCGCGGAAACCGAAGAAATGAAGCCGCAGTGGTTTTCACAAAAGGATATTCCCTTTGAGGACATGTGGCCAGATGACAAACACTGGTTTCCGTTGTTTCTACAGGGGAAAAAGTTCAAGGGTGTGTTTCTCTTTCAGGATAAAAACATCATCAGGGACCACACGCTCAAGGAGGTTGATTCCTTATAGCATTTAATCTCACATATTACAAAAGTGGACGATCGTCCACTTTTGTAATATTCCACAATCTTATTTTTAGCAGCCCATCGACGCTTGTTATTCAATGTTTTTTCATGCTACCATGGTGGTGCGCTAGATTCTGGAATCCACCTAAGTTTTATGCTTGCGCCTTTTCTTCTCATTATCCTTGGCATTCTGGCGGTACCCGCTTTGCTTTTCTTTGGGTTCTGGAAAGTTCTGCGGACTGGATTTGAGAATCTTGGATTTGCCCCGGAAACGGTTGTGATTGTACTGGTGCTTATGGTCCTCGGGTCTTTCGTGAGTATCCCCTTAAGCAAGAGGAAGCTGGTGGAGGTTACCGAGTCCCATTTTTTTGGGTTGTTTTCGCGCAAGCGCCTTACTGTACAAGGACTTTCTTTGAATGTTGGGGGAGGCGCCATTCCCCTGGCAATCGCCGGATTTTTGCTGTTTCGCGTTCCATTGCAAGAGACCCTTATTGCAATTCTTCTCATGACGTTGATTGTATGGAAACTATCTCGAATCATTCCCAATAGAGGAGTTGCCGTTCCAGTTTTTCTTCCACCCCTTTTTGCAGTGCTGTTTGCTGTAGTATTGGCTCCGCAGGAGCCGGCCCTCGTTGCATTTGTGGCGGGGACTCTGGGGGTTTTGATTGGAGCTGACCTTTTGCGTTTGCCTCAAGTTATGAAGGGTGGGGTTGGCATGCTCTCCATTGGAGGGGCAGGGGTGTTTGACGGAATCTTTCTGGTGGGGATTGTTGCCGCGCTCCTGGCTGGACTCTAGGAACGAGGAATGATATTATGAGAGGGTTATGACACCAAAGAGAACGGCGTTTCTGATACTTTTCTTTGTGTTTTTTTTGGGAGCTGCCACAGCTTCTTTTGTATTTCCGCAGTATCTTTCCCTGCCCGGCATCCCCAGTCGTCCTTTCCGGCTGGGGCTTGATTTGCAGGGGGGGCTGCACTTGCTGTACCGGGCTGACCTAGAGAATATCCTTCCTGTGGACCGGGATAGCGCCATGCAGGGGCTAAGGGACGTTATTGAACGCAGGGTGAACTTTTTTGGGATATCCGAGCCCTCTGTCCAGCTCCAGGGGGAAGGAAAGGACAGGAGATTGATTGTGGAACTAGCCGGCATTGAAGACCCCGGCCAGGCAATCCAGCTCATCGGGCAAACGCCCTACCTGGAGTTCAAAGAGTATAAGGAAAACTACGAGGAAATCCTGCAGCAGAACCAGCAGGTGCTGGAAACTAGGGAAGGGGAGCTGGAAGATCCTTTTTTGGCCACCCCTCTGACCGGAAGGTTTCTTTCCCGGGCGGATATCGGTTTGGAACAGGTGACGCAAGAGCCCCTCATTACTTTGCAGTTTAACGAGGAGGGGGCTTTACTGTTTGAGGAGCTGACCCGGAAAAACGTGGGTCTGCCCCTGGCAATCTTTCTGGATGGCGTCTTGCTGCAGGCCCCCATTGTGCAGGGAGAGATTTCCGGAGGGCGGGCCCAGATCACAGGTCAGTTCACCGCGCAAGAAGTCCAGGAGGTTGTCCGGGAGCTGAATGCAGGTGCCCTGCCCGTTCCCATCTCTCTGCTTTCCCAGCAGAGCGTGGGAGCTGCCCTGGGAACAGAGTCCCTCCAGAAGAGTCTGACTGCTGGATTGCTTGGTTTTGTTCTGGTAGCTGGATTTATGATTGCGGCGTATCGTATCCCAGGCATGGTTGCTGTCATTGCCCTGGTTCTGTATGTCTTTGTTCTGCTCTCCCTGTTTAAACTTATTCCCATTACCTTGACTTTGGCTGGTATTGCTGGAGCCATTTTGTCTTTGGGCATGGCCGTGGACGCAAACATCCTGATTTTTGCCCGCATGAGAGAAGAATTTCAATCCGGGAAAAGTTTTTCCCTTGCCTTAAAAGATGGTTTCTCTCGGGCATGGCCTTCCATTCGGGACGGCAACATCACCACTCTAGCTGTGGCACTAGTCCTGTTTTGGTTTGGAACCTCTTTTGTGAAAGGATTTGCCGTAACCTTGTCCCTGGGGGTGTTGATGAGTATGTTTTCCGCCATTTTCGTGACCAAGAACCTCCTGAAGTTATTTGCAGATAGCACAATTACAAGAATAGTATGGCTGTGGCGCTAATATGATGTTCTCCAAAGCGCAGCGTGCATTGTTTGTTCTCTCCTTTCTGGCCATGGGGGCAAGCGCCTTTGCGCTTGGGTTCTTTGGTTTAAATCTGGGGATTGACTTTACCGGAGGAAGTTTGCTTGAGGCAGAGTATGCAAGAGAACGGCCCAGCACAGAGGAAATCCAGGAAACGCTCAAAGATATTGACTCGGGTTCTTTGTCGGTGCAGCACATGGGAGAACGCGGGGTTCTGCTGCGAACGCGAAACATTCCAGAAGATGTTCACCAACAACTCCTTTCTTTACTTGGAGAGGAGGCGCAGGAATTGAGGTTTGAATCCATCGGCCCGGTCATTGGAAAGGAGCTGCGAGAGAAAACTCTGCTTTTGGTGGTGCTTGCCATAGCCGTGGTGGTCTTGTACATTGCCTTTGCTTTTCGCAGAACAGCAGAGCGTATTCGCCCTTGGCACTGGTCCTCAGCGGCCCTGGCAGCTTCCGTGCATGATATGCTCTTGCCTCTTGGAGTATTTGCTTTTCTGGGGGAGTATGCCGGTCTGCA
The DNA here is from genome assembly GCA_001823165.1 of Candidatus Wildermuthbacteria bacterium RIFCSPHIGHO2_01_FULL_49_22b. Lineage (GTDB taxonomy): Bacteria > Patescibacteriota > Minisyncoccia > Minisyncoccales > UBA10102 > 01-FULL-49-22b. The sequence continues at coordinate 17,649 of MHTT01000017.1, read as the reverse complement.
GGTCACCATTCCTGTGGTTGTGGCCCTACTCACGGTTATAGGATATTCCATTAATGACAAGGTCGTGGTGTTTGACAGGATCAGGGAGAATATCTTTACGCGCGCTGGCTTTGACTTTCGCGACGTCGTCAAGCGCTCCGTGCAGCAGACCTGGTTTCGTTCTTTGGGCACTTCCTTGACCACGCTGGCGGTGCTTTTTTCCATTTACTTTTTTGGAGGAACCACCCTCAAGGATTTTGCTCTCATGCTTATGCTTGGAATCATAGCGGGAACCTTTTCCTCCTTGTTTTTTGCTCCTTCTCTCTTGCTGGTATGGAGAAAAGAGTTGTTTCCCCTTTGACAAATCTTTTGAACTATGGTTCCATAGGATAATGAGAACATGGTAAAGGTATCGTTTGAAAAAGTCAGTTATGAACTGATAGAACAGCTCTCGCCGCGAGTGAGGGACGTGCTTGCGGGGCGTTTTGGTTTGGACTCGGGCGCCCCCCAGACCCTGGAGGCCGTGGGGAGACAGCAGGGCATAACCAGGGAGCGGGTAAGGCAAATCGTGCAAGAAGGACTGCGTCTGGCGCGAGAAAACATACGGGAGGCAAAGAACCAAGCACGCGCCGCAGCGGCTTTTGAGAGGATAGCTGAAACCTTGAGAAGGGCAGAATCTATGAAGCGAGAAGATCTGCTGCTCCAGCTTCTAGAGGCGCAAGAAGCAGCGCCCCACGCCCTGTTTCTCTTGACTTTAGGGGAGCAATTCTACCACCAGCGGGAAACCCAGGAATTTTATCCCTTTTGGACCTTGGAAAAGGACATGGTGAAAAATGCTCGGCCCTTGCACGAACGTCTCCTTGGATTCTTTCAAAAGAAAAAGAGTCCCGCGGAGCAAGAAAAGCTTGAGTTGCTGTACGGCAAGAGAGTGCTGCCTTACCTTGAGGTTTCAAAGCTGATTGAAAGAAGTCCCGAGGGCCGCTGGGGGTTGAGAACTTGGCCCGAAGTGAACCCCCGCGGCATGCGGGACAAAGCGTATCTGGTGTTGCGGCAATCGGGCCAGCCCCTGCATTTCACCGAGGTGGCCTCTTTGATTGCAAGGATGCAGGAAAACCTTGTCTTGCAGAAGAATAAAACCGTGCTCCCCCAGACCGTGCACAACGAACTGATTAAGGACCCGAGATTTGTGCTCATCGGGAGGGGCACATACGGCTTGGCTGATTGGGGGTTGACTCCGGGCACCGTGAAGGACGTCATGTGCTCCATCTTGCGGGACAACGGCAAGACCATGCCGAGAGCCAAACTCATTGCAGAAACCCTGGAGCTGCGCCGGGTCAAGGAAAGCACCATTCTCTTGAATCTCCAGGACCGCCGGTATTTTTTGAGAAACGGGGACGGCACGTATACCCTGAAAACATAATGCTTTTCATGCAGGAGGTTCTTTTCTTCTTTAGTCTCGCGTGGCAGTTCATCTCCGCCTGGTGGTGGCTGTTTCTTCCGTTCTTGCTCATAAAGCCCGTCATATACCTCTGGCTGTTCTGGCGCATTGAGACCTTTGCTCTTCAGCAGCGCTTCATTCTCCTGGAAATCAAAATGCCAGAGGACGCCCCCCGGCCTTTCAAGGCAATGGAGGATGTGTTTGCTGGATTCTGGCAGATGCACGACCCCGCCAATCCAAGAGAGAAATGGCTGGAAGGAAAGTATCAGCTCTCCCTTGCCCTGGAAATGATTTCCACGGAAGGCGATATCCACTTTTACTTGCGCATCCCGGAAGGGATGCAAAAGCTGGTGGAGTCAGCAGTTTGGGCCCACTATCCTTCAGCAGAACTTGAGCTGGCGAAGGACTACACAAAACAGATACCCCAGGACATTCCCAATAAGGAATGGGAGCTGTGGGGCACCAGCTATGTGCTGGAGCGTCCCAGTCCCTACCCCATTAGAACCTATACGAAGTTCTTTGAGCCGACCGCCACAGACAAAGAAGAAATGAGGATTGACCCCATGGCCCTTTTGGTGGAGGGGCTGTCGCGCCTGGGAAAAGGGGAACACCTCTGGATTCAGTTTGTCTTGACCCCCATTCTGCATACCAATCCGCAGGAAAGCAGAATGGTGGAGGAAGGAAGGGAGATTGTTGCGGAAATAGTGAAGCGTCCTCCCGCCCCAAAGCCCAAAAAGCTCATAGAAGACATTGGAACAGTGAGCAAAACCCTTGCCACGGGACAGGCGGAGACGCCAAAGGAAGAGTACCGGGAGATCATTCCTCCTGAAATGCGCCTGACTCCGGGAGAGCGCGACATCGTGTCTGGCATTGAAGAAAAAATTAGCAAGTACTCTTTTCGAGCCCACAGCAGATTTATCTATATCGCAAAGAGGGAGAACTACTTTGGGCCCTCAAAGGCCCTGGCCATGTCCTGGTTCACCCAGTTTGGGACCGCAACCTACAACAACTTTCGTCCTTTGCGCCCAACCTTAACTAAAGTATACACCATCTTTACCTGGTTTTTGGACAAGAGAAGGGTGTTTGTCAGAAAGCGCCGCCTCTTTCGGAACTACACCATGCGTCTTTCCCCGTACTTCCCCAAGCCCGGAGGCACCTTTGTGCTGAATATAGAGGAGCTGGCAACCATCTTTCATTTCCCCGGCAGAATCACCACCGCTTCTTCTGCCGTGGTGAGGGTGGGTTCCAAGAAAGGGGAAGCTCCTTCCGGTTTGCCAACGGAGTAAATCCTAAATCCGAAATAGAAATCCTAAACTCTGAACAAATTCCAAATCCCAATGAGCAAAATTCCAAACCAAACAAAAACTTCACTGCTGCGCAGCAGCATAGCTTTGGGATTTGTATTTTGAAGCTTATGATTTGTTTAGGATTTAGAGTTTAGAAATTAGAATTTCTTTTGCGAAGCAAAAGTCATGGACATTAACTTTTTTGGCATTACCAATTTTAGGAATACGAGAAGGCGCTTTGGCATAAAATTAGACGACCGCAGGCGCCATTTTTACGCCGTAGGGAAAACCGGCATGGGGAAGACCGAAATGTTAAAGAACATGGCGGTGCAGGACATCCAGGAAGGGAACGGCACGGGATTTGTGGACCCGCACGGGGAGGCCGCGGAGGAACTTCTGCAATTCGTGCCAGAAGAACGCGTCAAAGACGTCATCTACTTTAACCCAGCTGACACGGATTACCCTATTATCTTTAATGTCATGGAGAACGTGAATCCCGAGCACCGCCACCTTGTAGCTTCCGGGTTAATGTCCGTGTTCAAGAAGGTCTGGCCTGACGTGTGGTCGGCGCGCATGGAATACATTTTAAACAACACCGTGCTGGCCCTGCTGGAATACCCCGGTTCCACCCTGCTGGGAATCAACCGCATGTTGGTTGACGTGGACTACCGGGCCAAGGTGATAGAAAAGCTCAAGGATCCCGTGGTCAAGGCCTTCTGGGTGCAGGAATACGCCAGGTACACCCAGCGATACGAGGTGGAGGCGACGGCTGCCATCCAAAACAAGGTTGGCCAGTTTGTTTCCAATCCCTTAATCCGAAACATTGTGGGGCAGGTCAAGTCGTCTTTTGACATGAGGGAGGTCATGGACCAAAAGAAGATTTTAATCCTTAACCTTTCCAAAGGCAGAATTGGGGAAGACAACTCCCGGCTTCTGGGCGCAATGCTCATTACCAAGCTCCAGCTGGCCGCCATGTCCCGGGTGAACATCCCTGAAGAACAGCGCCAGGACTTTTTCTTGTACATTGACGAGTTTCAGAACTTTGCTTCCGATTCCTTCGTGAACATTCTGTCTGAAGCGAGAAAATACCGTCTTTCCTTGATTTTGAGCCATCAGTATATAGCCCAGTTAGACGAGAACGAGTCAAGGGTGAGGGACGCGGTGTTTGGGAACGTAGGCACTATTGTTTCTTTCCGGGTGGGAGCGGAAGATGCGGAATTCCTTGAGAAAGAGTTCACCCCGGAGTTTTTGGCGCTGGATTTCGTGAACCTGGGGAAATACAGCATTTATGTGAAACTCATGATTGACGGGGTCACGGGAAGGCCGTTTTCTGCCTCCACCATGCCGCCCCCGGTCTTGTCCTTTGCCACGCGGGAAGAATCCAATGAGCAGGCCATCATCAAGCATTCCAGGGAGCGGTACGCGAGTCCCCGCGCGAGCGTGGAAGAGGAGATTGCGGCATGGACAGAGGTTGACGTGAAAACTCTGCAAAAGACCCAGGCGGGCCATCCTTTGTTCCCCTCGGGTCGGCAGCAGGACCTGTATGATGCAAGGTGCGACAGCTGCGGCAGGGACACTAAGGTGGTCTTTGCCCCGGACGGCAAACGAAAGATATACTGCAAGTCATGCAGAAAAAAACTCCAGCGCCAGAGAGAGCAGGTCTCGCACCATTTGGAAAATGGCGCGGGGCAGAGGCAAGAAAACCCGGCTGGCCAGCCTGTCCAGGGCAAAGAGACGCAGCGGATTTCCCTAAAGGAAGCTGCAGACAGGGGGCCAATCCTGTTTCATCCTGCAAAGGGGCGCCAGGAAGCCCCCGGCCAAAAGAGAAAAGAAGTGGACAGGAAAGGATTGAAAGAGGCCTTGGGAGATGCGCTCAGCCAGAGACGCGCTGAAAAGAAAGAAGAAAGAGGAGAGCTTCGCCCGGGCGAAACCCTGCGATTCCCCTGATTATGAGGTGGCTGCCCAACCTATCTTTAACAGGAAAGCGCGTCCTGCTGCGGGTCGATTTTAATGTTCCTTTAAAAGAGAACGGGGATATCGCAGACGGCTTCCGCATTGCGGCCGTCCTTCCCACCATGTGGCATATTCTTTCTGCGGGCGCAAAGCTCGTGGTGCTCAGCCACTTGGGGGATCCCGAAGGAAAGTTTCAAGAGAAGCTGACCATGAGAAAAGTGGGAGAGCGGCTTTCTGAATATTTAGATTCCCGCATCATACGTGCTTTAAACTGTGTTGGCAGCGAGGCGGAAGCGCTAGCGGGGGAGATGAAAGAAGGGGAAGTGCTGCTGCTGGAGAATGTGCGTTTTCATAAAGAGGAGGAGGAAGACAACGAAGGGTTCAGCAAGGCGTTAGCGCGGCTGGGGGATTTGTATGTTTCAGACGCGTTCGGGGTGCTGCACCGAGAGCACGCTTCCGTGGTCGGCGTCCCCAGATTTCTTCCTTCGGCCGGAGGATTTTTGCTGAAGAAAGAGATTGAGGGTCTGCAAAAGCTTTTGGAAGACCCAAAGCACCCCATGGTTGCAATCATCGGGGGGCGCAAGATTGAGAGCAAGCTCCCCGTGATTGACCGCATAGCAGAATTAGCTGACGAGGTGCTTTTAGGAAACCTGCTGGCGCGGGAAATCACCTCAAAGAGCATCTCTTTGAGACACAAAGACAAGATTGTCTTTCCTCCAGACGGCGTTCCCCCAGGCAAGGAATACGACATCGGGCTCAAAACCACAAAACTCTTTTCAAAAAAGGTGAGGAAGGCCAGAACCGTGTTTTGGTCTGGCCCTTTGGGCAGGTATGAAGAAGAAAAGTATGCCCAGGGTTCACGGGCCGTGGCAAAAGCCATTGGGAAAGAGACCAGCTACGCAGTAGCGGGAGGAGGGAACCTGCTGGATTTTCTGGGCAGGCATGGTCTACGGGAAAAGTTTGACCACATTTCAACTGGAGGAAGCTCCATGCTTGCCTTTTTGGCGGGGGAGGAGCTCCCGGGGCTGAAAGCGTTGGGTTACTATGATTAAGCAGTTTCCCCCGACCCCCCGATTTAAAATAATGTGCCGGTGCAGTTTTTCGTCTCCCGGTTCGTCTGCTGACAAACATCGCTCGGAGAGAAACTGCCCGCCAAAAGCCAAGCAGTTGGCTTTTGGCCCACGGGGGAAACTGAAAATTTTATTCTAAAATTTTGTGATCAAAAACTTAGACAAGGCAGCTAAACGACTCATTAAGGCAGCAGAGCAGGGGGAGCGCATCATTCTCTACGGAGACGCTGACCTGGACGGCGTGTGTTCTGCCATTATCATGCAAGAGACCTTAAAAACCCTGGGAGGGAGCGTGCAGAAGGTGTATTTCCCCGACCGGGAGAAAGACGGATACGGCATTACAAAAAAGGCCCTGCGAGAGCTAAAAAGGTTTTCCCCGGCCCTCTTGTGTGTCATGGACCTTGGCATTTCCAATTTCAAGGAGATTGAGAAAGCGAAAAAAGACGGGTTTGATGTTCTTTTAGTTGATCATCATGTGGTGCTCAATAAGCTCCCGAAAGCGGACATTATTGTTGACCCAAAGCAAAAAGGGGATAAGCATCCCTTCAAGGAGCTGGCGGCGTGCGGGCTCACCTTTCGCCTGGCAGAGGAAATGCTGGGGAAAGATATATCTACCGCTTTAAGAAAGAGCTTGGTGGAGCTGGCTGCCATTGGCACTACAGCTGATATGATGCCAAAAGAGGCAGACAACAAAGACATAGTGCAGGAGGGACTGGAAACTCTAGAGAACTCATGGAGACCCGGCATCTGCGCCTTTTTTAAGCTCCAGGAGTTGGAGAGATTCCCCAATATTGAGTCAAAGCTGCAAAAGCTCATTTCCATACTCAACGTGAGGGATGTTGAAGAAGGATGCCCAGCTTCCTTTCGCATCCTGACCTGCGATTCAGAGCGCGAAGCGACAGCCATTGCGGAACGCCTCCTGGAAATACACAAATTAAGAAAACAGCAGACCCAAAAGCTGTTAGATAAGGTGCGAAGCTCTGTGGCGGAACAGGCAGATTGTCCCATTGTCTTTGAAGGAGGAGAGGATTTTGACTACATTCTTCTGGGAACGGTTTCTTCGGTGATTTCGCAAGAGCAAGGGAAGTCCGCCTTCGTCTACCGGAAGATGAAGGGGGAGAGCGTGGGTTCTGTGCGCGCTCCCTCGGGCCAAGATACCGTGAAAGCAATGAAACACTGCGCACAATACGCCATCACCTACGGCGGACATCCTCAGGCATCGGGATTCAGGATAAAGAACGCCAACCTCGCAAAATTTAAGAAGTGTTTAATAAAGTATTTTAAAGAAAATTGCCCCGCCTAGACTCGGTCTAGTTGAACTAGACCGAGTCTAGGCAAACAGGTATGGAGAAATTTATTGTCTACACCGATGGAGGAGCAAGAGGAAATCCGGGGCCAGCTGCCCTGGGCGTTGTCATTCAAAACAGCAGAGGCCAGGTTCTGAAAGAATATGGAGAATATCTGGGGGGAGCAACAAACAATGAGGCAGAATATCGGGCCCCCATATTTGCTTTACGAAAAATCAAGGCCTTGTGGGGAAAAGAAAAAGCAAAGAAGGCGGAGGTTCAGGTTTTTGCAGATTCTGAACTCTTGGTGAATCAGCTCAACGGAAAATATAAGATAGAAAACCGGAACATTCAAAATCTGTTCCTGGAGCTCTGGAATCTCAAAATTGACTTTGGTAAGGTTGCCTTTACCGCAATTCCCAGGGAAAAGAACAAGGAGGCAGACCGCCTGGTGAACGAGGCCTTAGACGCAAAAGGATACACAAAGCAGCTCCTCTAAAACTGGGTTATTTGTAGCGACCGCTTAAAATAAAACATAGGGTTGCTGGCGGCTATAAACTCACGATTGTAGATTTATAGACAGACAATATGCACAAGGCAATTCTTTTGTTAAAGAAAATACCAAAAGGCAAAGTGGCAACATACAAGGAGCTGGCTAGGGTTTGCAAGACATCTCCCAGGGCCATAGGGCGCATCATGGCCTCAAACGAACATCCAAAAGAATATCCTTGCTATAAAGTGGTGGCTTCCAGTGGAGAGCTCACGGGATATAGTGCTCCAGGGGGCCTGAAGGCAAAAGAAAAGTTTTTACAGAAAGACGGCATTCTCCTGAAAAGGGGAAGGGTTCCACAATCATATTTCTATTCTTTCCAAAAGCTCATTGTATAAATACTAATGCTATCGCAGTAGTATTAATGCAAATACAAAACCGCCCTGAGTTCATCGAAGGACGGTTTTGTATTTGCCGCAGCAAGCCGATAAGCCGAATTCTGTCGAGCCCGCCTGCAACGCCATGCAAGCACAGCGCAGCATTGCGGGCAGGGGTGATCATCTATCTGCCCCGCCCATTACTGGACGGGGTCAAGCGAGCCACCTTTCCAAAAGCTCTACATGAAAGCAGACCTTCTGGTTTGCTCTTGCACTCAGGCAGGATTTAGCCGTTTCACCCCTGCATTACTGCAGGGCTCGCCCAGCCCTCTTTACAGAGAGCTGGGTGCTCAACCTTTCGGTTTCGCACGTCTCTGTTCGCACCTCTCAAGTTGCCTTGGCAGGGAATTGCCCTGACCGATTGACCCGCCAACATCTTCTGTGAAGAAGTTGTGGCGGGGAGTGTTCGGACTTTCCTCCCGCTAAGTTTTCTTGCGAAAATTTTTGCGGGCAATCACCTGGCTTCCTGCGGCAATTCTATTATCCCATATATTAAGTTCATGTCAAGGTGGTTTTTTCGGCGCCTTTAAGGTAGAATACAAAAGTTATGATTGCGAGGATTTTGAACTTTGAGAGCAAGACCGTGAGCAAAGCTGCTTTCCTTCTTGCCGCTTCCGCCCTTGCCTCCCGCCTGCTTGGCATTTTGCGGGACCGCCTGCTGGCAGGAACCTTTGGGGCGGGAGAGGACCTGGACGCCTACTTTGCGGCTTTTCGCATCCCGGATTTCCTCTATGCTTTTTTGGTTATCTGGGGGCTGTCTGCCGTGTTTTTGCCTTTGTTTTCAGAGTACATGGAAAAAAGCAAAGAGGAGGCCTGGCGCTTCGTGAACGGTCTGCTTACCTCCTACGCCGTCTTGCTCGGGGCAGGAGCCCTTGCCGCCTTTGTGTTCATGGAGGCCCTGGTTTCCTTCATAGCTCCCGGGTTTGAGGGAAGTCAGTTCGCAACCGCTGTCTCCCTTTCCCGTCTTATGCTCCTGGGACCCTTCTTCTTTGCCTTTTCTGCCATAAGCGCGGGAGCGCTCCAGTATTTTCAAAGGTTTGTTGCGTACGCTGCAGCCCCCCTTCTCTACAATCTGGGGATTATTGCCGGCATCGTGTTTCTTGCCCCGTTTCTTGGCGTCTTTGGAGTTGCCCTTGGCGTGGTGCTGGGGGCCGCGGCCCACTTTCTTGTCCAGGTTCCATCGCTCTTTGCAGTTGGGTTTTCCTTCAAGCCGGGGTTCTCTTTGTTTGACGAAAAGTTGCGCCGCAGCTTCCTTTTGTCTTTGCCCCGCACCGCGGGAGGCATTGCTCACCAGGTCAATCTCATGGTTATGGTGGCATTCGCCTCCCTGCTGCCCCTGGGAAGCATCAGCATTTTCACCTTTGCCCAAAACATCTCTTATTTCCCGGTCGGCATTATCGGTATTCCCCTAGCAACGGCAGCATTCCCCATGCTTTCAAAGGCCATGGCCAGAATGGATGTTGCGGGATTCACTTCAGCTGTCGTCTCTGCCCTAAAGCTGGCTTCGCTCCTTGCCGTCCCTGCGGCCCTTGCGCTTTTTCTCTTCCGCGATTTGATATTCCGCCTGCTTTTTGAAGTGGGAGAATTCACGAGCAGGGACGTTCAGCTTGCCTCCTCGGTCTTTGGCGTCTTTACCCTAGGCATTCTTTTTCAGTCCCTGATTCCTTTGCTGGTGCGGGCGTTCTTTGCCCTGCAAAACACCGTGGTCCCTACCATAGCAGGGATTCTTGCCGTCGTCTTGAACATTGCCCTTGCCTTTTTGTTTCTGAATCTTGGGTGGGGCATTTTTGCTCTGTCCTGGGCCTTGGTCTTGTCTGGGGTCTTTCAGTGCCTGCTGCTCGCCGCTCTGCTGCTTATTTCCTTGACTCGGTCAAGAAATCCTTGACCGAGTCAAGGATTGAACTCGCCATGCAAGAGAAGCTTCGCAACTTCGTGATTATCAGCCACATTGACCACGGAAAGTCCACCTTGGCGGACCGCTTTTTGGAGTTAACGGGAACCATTGAAAAACGAAAGATGAAAGACCAGGTGCTAGACCAAATGGAGCTGGAGCGGGAAAAAGGCATTACCATTAAAATGCAGCCCGTGCGCATGAACTACAAAGGATATGTTTTAAATCTCATTGACACCCCGGGGCACGTGGATTTCTCTTATGAGGTCTCCCGCGCGCTCGCCGCGGTGGAGGGAGCCGTGCTTTTAGTAGACGCCACCAAGGGAGTGCAGGCCCAGACCTTAGCTAACCTTGCCCTTGCAAGAAAGCAGGGCCTCGTGATTATTCCCTGCGTCAACAAGATTGATTCTCCTTTGGCAAGAACCGAGGAGGCGGCAAAAGAGTTAGCGGGATTACTAAATGTTTTAGAGAACGATGTGTTTCGCATTTCCGCAAAAGAGGGGACCAACGTGCCTTTGCTCCTGGACGCAGTATTGGAAAAAATCCCTGCGCCAAAGGGTGAAGCGCAGGGTCCTTTTAGGGCCTTAATCTTTAACTCCCAGTACGATACTTTCCGGGGCATTGTGGCATATGTGCGGGTAAAGGACGGGGAGCTCAAAAGCAACGAGAAGGTTTGCTTTGCACAAACAGGAGCGCAGGGAAACGCAAAGGAGGTCGGATATTTTCTGCCAGAAGAGGTAAGAAAGGAAGAGTTAAAAACAGGGGAGATAGGGTATGTTGCAACAGGGCTCAAGGAGGCAGAAGACGTGCGCATTGGAGACACCGTGGCAAAAACGCAGAATACAGTTCCTTTGCCAGGATACCTTACCCCAAAACCCATGGTGTTCGTGAGTTTGTATCCCCAGGATGTTGACGACTATGACGCCCTGAAAGCAGCTTTGGTGCAATTACACTTAAACGACCCTTCTTTTACTTTTGACATAGAAGCAAAAGAGGCATTGGGCAGGGGATTTCGCTGCGGATTCTTGGGGGTGCTGCATTCTGAAATCATTGCAGAAAGAATACACCGGGAGTTTGCAATAGAGCTGGTGATTTCCAGACCCTCTGTGGAGTTTCAGGTAACAACACAAAAGGGAATGATTTTTGTGAAAACCCCTACCGAATGGCCCGAGGGAGAAAAGGTTTTAGAGGTAAAAGAACCTTGTGCAAAGCTGGAAATCATTGTTCCCAGAAGCTACTTTCCCAAGGTCTCCCAGCTTATGGTTTCTTTGGGAGCTATACCTCTGGAGGTTAATGACGTGGGCCAAGAGAGATTGAACGCAACCTATGAAATCCCCTTGCGCCAAATTATTGCCGACTTCTATGACACCCTGAAAAGCGTGAGCCAGGGCATGGCTTCCATGGACTATGAAGTGAAGGGGTTGAAAACAGGGGATTTGGTGAAGCTTGAAATATGGGTTGCGGGCGAGAACCAAGACGCCTTGTCTGTTATTGTCCCAAGAAAGGATGCATTTCGGGAGGGGAAGGCCATTGTAGAGAAACTTAAAGAATCTCTTCCCCCCCAGCTCTTTGAGGTTGCGTTGCAAGCAGTAGTTGAGGGGAGAATCATTGCAAGAGAAACCTTAAAAGCCCAGAGAAGAGATGTCACCGCTCCCCTCTATGGAGGAGACGTTACCAGGAAGAGAAAGCTTTTAGAGAGGCAAAAGAAAGGCAAAAAAGAATTGAAATCAAAAGGAAGGGTTGTGATTCCCTCTCGCGTGTTTTTAGAATTGTTCCGAAGCTAGAAAATGTACCGGAAAGACAGACAAAGCGAACCATATACTCTGCGTGCTAAGCGGGAAGGGTATCCTGCAAGGTCTGTGTATAAGTTGAAAGAGCTGGATAGAAAATTTCACCTGTTCAAAAAAGGGGGAAAGGTCCTGGATTTGGGAGCAGCACCCGGTTCCTGGCTTTTGTATATTGCAAAAGAGGTGGGAGAGAAAGGATTTGTGCTCGGCGTGGACACGGCTCCCTTGAAGATTGAGACACCCTTCAACGCCTCGTTCCTGCAAAAAAGCGTCATGGAATTCAAGGCACAGGACGCGCTCCAGTACATGGGCGAGTATGATGCCGTGGTGTCTGACATGGCTCCTGCCACTTCGGGCGTGAATGGTTTGGACGCGGAGCGTTCCCTGAAACTTTCTTTTCGCGCCCTGGAGGTTGCCGTGGACGTGCTCAAAAGCGGGGCAACCTTTGTTTGCAAGGTGCTGGAGGGGGAAGGATTCCCCTCATTTGTGAACGCAGTCAAGAGAGATTTCAGGACCGCGAAGCTAGCAAAGCCCAGGGCAACCAGAAAGGAAAGCAGCGAGCTGTACGTCATTGCCCGGGGATACGAAAAAAGAGGTTGAAATCGCAACCCTTTTTAGCTAGAATGCAAGATAGCCGAGGGGCAGGAGGAGCGAGAGCACAAGGCTTAGGGAAATAAACACCACAAACACGGTCCAGATTGCGCGCATGCGTTTTCTTGAGCTCATAGAATGATGATAACAAAGGTTTCCGGGTTTCGCAAAAAAAGACAGGGTTTTAAGACAAGAAAGGCCTTGGGATGGGTGCTGCTTGCCTCCGTTGCTATACTGGGGGTAGTCCTGATTTTTTACAACGTGCGCATCTACCAAAAGCGAGCAGAGCTGCAAGAACGAGCTTCCCGGCTGCAGGATGAGATTGCGGAGCTCAATCAGAAAAATAGGGAGCTGCAGCGCCAGCTGGAGATATCCGTCACCCCAGAGTACCAAGAGAAGATTCTGCGGGAACAGGGCCTATATCAAAAACCCGGAGAGGAAGTGGTGACCGTGCTTCCTTTAGAGCAGCCCGAGCAAAAAGAGCAAAAAGAAAGAGTGTGGTGGAATCCATGGACTTGGTTCTCGCGGGAATAGCACAGTGGCAGTGCGCTTGCTTCCCAAGCAAGATAGGCGGGTTCGATTCCCGTTTCCCGCTCCACAATTTGACTTTCAGGAATTTTTCCGATACTTTGATTATTAAATCTAGAACTAAATAGCTTTGTTTCTTTCAAAAACTTCTCGCCAAAATCCGGCGAGCGGGCGAAAAGTGAAAAGGGAATGAAGGGGGAAGGAAACTTTTCGCCCGCGAGCCCTAGCTCCGCCCCGCCGTTCTTCCTTTTTTTTTGTTTGGGAGGGGATAAAAGCCGAACAGAAAAATTTCCTTTCCTTTTTAAAAGAAAAAGTGGGACAGGGGGAAAGACAAATAAAAGAGAAAATTTTTCTGCGAGGTAGGCCGCCGTTGGCGGCTGGCGGGGCGACTTCCTTAGTCCACGAATTTTTGGTAAAGTAGGTTCGAACGCAGTCGTAAAGGTACTCCATAATTTGCAACCACTGTTTAGCTTTACACTGGTCGTTCAATGAGGTATACTTGAGTTATGCCAATGCCTAAAAAACGCAGAAAGAAATGCCCCGGCTGCGCCAAAGAGACACCGCGTGCTGGGTATAAATATTGCAGCAATGTGTGTCAAATTGAATACCAATACTCGTCTTACATTAAAAGGTGGAAGTCCGGGAAAGAGAGTGGATTAAAAACCATAGGTACGGTTTCTCGGCCTGTAAAACGATATTTACGAAGAAAGTTTGGGAATAGGTGTTGTTTATGTGGATGGGCAGAGATTAATCCTAAGACACAGCAAGTTCCATTGGTTGCCGATCATATTGACGGCAATTGGCGAAACAATACCGAAAGCAATCTTCGTTTACTTTGTCCAAACTGTGATGCATTGACTCCTACGTATGCTGGGTTAAATAAGGGAAATGGCAGGAAGGGTCGAGTTTTAAGTAGAAGGGCTCAAGAAGGTCGTTTTTTGGTGATGCATAGGCCGGAGTAGCTCAGAGGTAGAGCAGGGCTTTCGTAAAGCCAAGGTCAGGAGTTCGACTCTCCTCTCCGGCTCCGTATGGAAGACATCAAAGGGAAAATTGAAGAGCTGCAGCAGCGCCTCCAAGTACTGGAGGACTGTCTTTGACGCTGGGGCAAAAGAACAAAAGATACGAGAGATAGGGAAGGAATTGCAGAATCCAGAGGTTTGGAGAAATGAAAAGGGGCAGGCGCTTTCCCAGGAGTTGGCAGAGCTGAAAAAAGAGGTGAACTTGCTACAAGAGCTCAAAGCAAAGATTGCAGACGCAAAAGAGTTAGAACAGTTGCTGGGAGTGGGAGAAGGAGACGCCAGGGACTTGGAGCTCCAGCTTGCTTTCCTGGAAAGGTCTTTGGAGGAGGCCGAGCTTCAGGCGTTTCTTTCCGGAAAATATGACAAGGGTAACGCCATTTTGACCATTACGGCCGGGGCAGGAGGCCAGGACGCCCAGGACTGGGCAGCCATGCTGTACCGCATGTACCAGCGCTACGCAGACAGGAAGGGATTCAGGGTCAAAGAAATATCCCATTCCTTTGGGGAAGCCGGAGTTGAAGGCAGGACAGGCACCAAGCAAGTTGCCTTTGAGGCGCAGGGCCCCAATGCCTACGGCCTCTTGCGGAGGGAAGCCGGGGTGCACCGCTTGGTGCGCATCTCTCCTTTTTCCGCAAAGAAGTTGCGCCACACTTCCTTTGCTTCTCTGGAGGTTCTGCCGGTGATTAACAGGACAGAGGAAAAAGACATTGAGATTTCACCCGAGGATATTATGGTAGACACCTTTCGCTCATCTGGTCCTGGGGGACAGAACGTGAACAAGCGAGAGAGCGCAGTGCGCATAACGCACAAGCCCACCGGACTCATTGTTGCCTGCCAGAGCCAGCGCTCCCAGCAGCAAAACGTGGAGAAAGCCCTGGAAATGCTGGCTGCAAAGCTGTATGACAGAAAGAAGGGGGAAGAAGAAAAAGAATTAACTGCCTTGAAGGGCGAAAAGAAATCCATTGAATGGGGAAGCCAGGTGCGCTCCTATGTTCTTGCTCCCTACCAGTTGGTAAAGGACCACCGCACGAACATTGAAACTGGCAACGTGCACTCGGTGCTGGAAGGAGACCTTGATATGTTTATTAAAAGTGAACTGAAGCTTGCAGGTTCATGATAGTATTTGAAAAAGTCAGCAAAATCTATCCCCCCGACAGCGCTGCCCTGCAGGATATTTCCTTTCATATCACCGAGGGAGAGTTTGTGTCGTTGGTGGGAAAGTCGGGGGCGGGGAAATCCACCCTGCTGGAGCTCTTTTTAAGGGAAAAGTTTCCATCTGTGGGAACGGTGTTTTTTCAGGGAGAGAACGTGCACCAGATTCCGGATTCCCGCCTCCCGGAGTTCCGGCGCAAAGTCGGGGTGGTGTTTCAGGACTACAAACTCCTGCCCCACAAGACCGCCTATGAAAACATTGCTTATGTCATGGAAGTTATGGGAGCAAGGGAACAAGACATTGTGCGGGACGTCTCTGAAGTGCTGGAGATTGTGGGGCTCTTGGAGCGTGCCCACCACTATCCTGCCCAGTTGTCGGGAGGAGAGCGCCAAAGGGTAGCCATAGCCAGGGCTTTGATTCACCGCCCCGACGTGATTTGCGCCGACGAGCCCACCGGAAACCTGGACCCCTATCATACAAGAGACATCATAGGGCTTTTGGTGAAGATTAACGAACTGGGCACCACCATTATCCTGGCAACGCACAACAAAGAGGTTATTAACCGTTTGGGCAAGAGAGTCATTACCTTAGACGAAGGAAGGATGGTGCGGGACGAGGAGCGGGGCAAGTTCATGATATAATGGGATTGTATTCATGCTTATCGCTTTTCAAAGAATCATGAGGTCCGGATGGGAGAAGTTCGCGCGGGACAAGAGTTCCTCGGGGGCCGCTTTGTTTATCATGGTCATCGTGCTGTCCGTGGTGACCATGCTTTTTTTTCTGCAGGGCGCGGCCTCCTTTATGATTCAGAGTTTGCAGGAAAGCGTGGACATCAGCACCTATGTAAAAGACACGGCAAGCGCAGAGGAGGTGGCCCAGCTCAAAGCAGAGCTGGAGTCCATTCCCGAGGTAAGGGAGGTCAGATACGTTTCCAAAGAACAGGCCTTGGAGCGCTTTGTGGAGGCGCACAAGCAAGACGAGGTGGTGTTGGAATCCCTGGAAATCGTGGGCCAGAACCCCCTTTTAGCTTCCTTGAGCATTAAGGCCTTTGACGCTGCCCGGTATCCCGAGATATCCGCTTTTTTGCAAAATACGCCCCTGGCTTCCATTGTGAGTAATGTTGACTACTTTGACCGCGCCCCGGTCATTAGCAGGCTTTCTCGCTTGGTCGCAGGCATTCAGAGCTCCGTGTTCCTGGTTACCTTGCTCGCCGGGTTCATTGCCGTTCTGGTGGCGTTCAACACCATACGTCTCACCATATACAGTTCCAGAGACGAGATTGAAATTATGCGCTTGGTTGGGGCTTCCAACTGGTTTATTCGAGGCCCCTTTATCATTCAGGGAATGATTGTAGGGGTGTCAGCCACCTTTATCGTTACCCTGCTGTTTTTCCCCCTGACGCTGTTTCTCGGGCTGAAACTTCAAACGTTCGCTTCGGGATTTAATCTTTTTCAATACTTTACTGCAAACCTTTTGTGGATTCTGCTCTTGCAGTTTGCGGTTGGCATTGGGCTGGGGGTGCTCTCCAGTTTAATCGCCATTCGCAGATACCTGAAGGTGTAATCGCTTGGAAAAAAAGATCCCGGGGCTCCGTACCATAAGGTACAGAGCTCCGGGTTTTTGGGTTAAGCGAAAAAGGGTACTGCCGCAATCCTGCCGGCTTTTGCCCCGTACTTTACCTGGCGCGTTTGGCGCGTTAGGGGGCCAATGATGGGATTCCCCAGGCAGAGTTCGTGAAGAACCGCGTCAGCAGGAATCTCCTCTGCCCGTTTCTTGAAATTGAGTCGGGCAGAGAGCTGCCGGAGCAGCATTGCTTTGATGTTTCGCGGGTCTGTAGTGATTTCCCCTGTTGCGTTGAGCAGAAGCGGGAGCTTTGCCTCTTGAAACTCCACCCCTTCCAGCCATCTTTCCAGCTGTTTTTTGGGAATGCGCATTAAGGGCGTGTGGAAGGCGCCTCCCAGGGCGAGGTCGCTTGTTTTCAAGCTAGGGAGATTGCGCTTTAAAGACCGCTCAAGCTCTTGGAGAGCTGGGGTCTGCCCGGATATTAGCCCCTGTTGAGAGCTGTTGACATTTGCGAGCCATACGGACCCTACTCGTTTACAGCGGTAGCGCAGCCGCTGGATGGGGAGCGACCCGGTCCGTACGCTCACGAGGAGCGAGGAACCTCCTGCCCTGGAGGTAAAGATTCCTCTCATGGCAGCGGTAAGCAGGCCGGTTTCGCTATCTATGCAGCCAGCTGCTGTTGCAGCCGACCACTCCCCAAAACTGAATCCCAAAAGAATGGGTTTTGCCCCCGGGTTTTCCTGGAGCCACTGGTCCCACAGCACCATGCTTGCCAGAAAGATGCAGGGCTGCTGCCAGCAGGTCTGGCTGTGCTCTTGGAGCACAAGCCCGCCCTTTCTGCATGCTTCCACCAGATTAAGGGGACGCCCCTCAACCGCAATGCCGTGTTGTCGCAGGATTTTGTTGCCCTGTTTGATTGCTTCTTTGAACTTCGGTTTTTTGTACAGCGCAGCCCAGTCGCGCCGTCCCAGACCCTGGAAAGCCACGATTGGTTGCATACGTCACCTTCCTTTAGTATAAATGTCCTGCCTTCTATTCTACCACAGAGGGTATCTTTTGTGGAGGCACTGGAGCCGTAAAAGGAATGCAGGGTGTCTAGGTTCAGATACATGTGATACACCCCGTTAGGTTTGTAATATGATGACATCTCTTGTCGGCAGAACGCTCATTTGGAGTTT
>MHTT01000016.1:7357-14744 GCA_001823165.1 Candidatus Wildermuthbacteria bacterium RIFCSPHIGHO2_01_FULL_49_22b | reverse complement strand
TCAAGGAGGTGATTCACGAAAGGCCCTGGTCAGTAACCCGAAGTTCGGGTTCCTGTTCCAGGGCCTTCTTTATTTTCCCTTGTTTGCTCGCCAGGTCCCACACCGCCCCGCGGCGCGGTCGGTATACCAGACACCATCCACGCGTACTTCCTATAGCAAGCTATAGCTTGCTATAGGAAGTACGCGTGGAGCATGGCGACGACAAACAATAACCCCGCACCAATGTCGCTGTGGAAGGGAAAGCGCTGGGACACATACGAAGATGGCCATCGTGCGCGAGGCGCGTGCGCGAAGAGTGTATCCCTACCTTCTTGGCAGGCTGGTCGGTGCGGGCGAAGCGCTGCGCTGGGGAATAGTATGCAACATCAGTGCTGGGACATTCTTCCCCGCCGAACACTCCAGAGTTCGTCGCTCGGATGGGATCGGCATCCGGCAGGAGAGATGCTATACTGGGCACGTTATCTTTCATCGCATATCCTCGGGGATTTCAAATTTTTTATGCAAACCAACCGTACCGATATCATCGCAAGCATTGTCATCGGCGAGGTCGCGGCCATTCTCATGGTGCTCATCGGCCGCGCGCTTGCGCTTCCGGCCGGGATTTCGAGCGTTTTGAAATTTCTTCCCATCGTATTCCCGCTCGCTACGTTCGCGGCAATGGCCGTCGGGACTTGGGCAGGCCGCCGCATCCCCGTCGTTTACCAGCTCACGAAATTCGCCCTCGTCGGCGGCCAGAATTTTCTCATTGACCTTGGGATTCTGAATCTGCTCATCGCTGCAAGCGGGGTGAGCGAGGGGTTCGCGGCAAGCGTCTGGAAAGCCATCGCATTCCTCGTCGCGGTGTCGTCGAGTTTTTTCTGGAATAAATTCTGGACCTTCCGCTCACTTTCGACCGAACGCGCCGGCGCGCAGTTCGCCGAATTCCTCGTGGTCTCGGGCATCGGCCTCGGCATCAATGTCGCCGTTTTTGCCTTCATCAACGACGGGCTCGGCCCGCAGGGGGGCGCGAGCCCGGAACTCTGGGCGAGCGCCGCGGCGGTCGGCGCCGCGGTCGCGGGCCTCGCGTGGAACTTCGTCGGGTATAAATTTATCGTGTTCCGGAGATAATCGGCTGTTGAGCCCGAACGCGTTCGCTGGTAGAGTGCAGGTACCTATGGCCAGCTACCAGGTTCTCTACCGCAAATACCGCCCGAAGGACTTTTCCGAGGTTGTCGGGCAGGATCATATTGTTTCGGTCCTTCGGCGGCAGATCGCCCATAACCGCGTTGCGCACGCCTACCTCTTCTCCGGGCCGCGCGGCATCGGCAAGACCACGGTCGCGCGGCTCATCGCGAAGGCCGTGAATTGCACCCTCTATGATGGGGAAGGGCAAAGCGTGGCTGCCTGGAAAGCCTATGAACGAGACCAGAAATTGGGAGGACACGAGGTAATCCCGGTAATTGGAAAAGACAAAGAAAGACCTTGCAATAGATGTGATTCATGTTTGGCGTTTAACGCGGGCCACGCGCTCAACCTCATCGAGATTGACGCCGCGTCGAACCGCGGCATTGACGAGATCCGCGAACTCCGCGAAGCAGTGCGTTTCGCCCCGGTCGAAGGCCGCGCCAAGGTCTACATCATTGACGAGGTGCACCAGCTGACCAAGGATGCGTTCAATGCGCTCTTGAAGACGCTTGAGGAGCCGCCGAGCCACGCGATGTTCATTCTCGCGACGACCGAGCTCGAAAAGGTCCTTCCGACCATCGTCTCCCGGACCCAGCACTTCGACTTCCGCCGTCCGCGCGAGACGGTCATCCGCGAACGCATTGCGAAGATCGCCGCGGCCGAAGGCGTGCGGCTCGAGGCGGATGCGGCCGAGGCCATCGCGTTCGTCGCCGAGGGAGCAATGCGCGACGCCGAGAGCATGCTCGGGAAAATCCTCGCGGTCGGGGAAACGTCCGTCACCCGCGCGGACGTCGAGGAGATCCTCGGCATCCCGAAGCGCGAAGCGCTCCGCGCGCTCTTCGGGCACCTCGGCGCGAAGCGCCTCCGGGAAGCCCTCGAACTCCTAAATGCGCTTTACTTCGGCGGTTACGAGATGGAGTATTTGGCGAAAATGCTCGTCGGATTTTTTCGTGACGCGCTCATGGCGAAGACCGCGCCCGGCGCGGCTGCGGCGGGCGCGGATGCGGCAGGCAAGGGGTCGCTCCTGCCCGAGAGCGGGAAGGCGCTCGCGGACGAGCTCGGTGTTTGGTCCGCGTCAGAGCTCGCCCGCGCCATCGTGCTCCTCGTCGAGGCAATTGAGGCAAGCCGCCGGAGTCCCATTCCGCAGTTGCCGCTCGAGATCGCCTTCATAACCATTTGCAGCAATGAAGTCGCGAAAACTTCTTAGGAAAGTCGCTATCTTCGACATCGACGGCACCATCTTCCGCTCGTCCCTGCTCGTTGAAATGGTTGAGGCGCTCATCGCCGCGGGTTTCTTCCCGAAAACCGCCCGAGCCGAATATGCGGACGCCTGGAAAAAATGGCAAGGACGCCAGGGCTCGGCCAAGAGCGGGTTTTCCTATTACGAGTTCCTCGGGGGCGTGGTTCAGGCCTACATCAAGCACATCAAGGGCGTGCGGCGGGCCGATGTCTGGCGCGTGGCCGACCGCGTGGTCGCGTTCCACAAGGTGCGGGTCTACCGTTTCACGCGCGATCTCGTGAGAAGGCTCAACCGCACCCACTTCCTCCTCGCCGTTTCGCATTCGCCGTACGAGGCCGTAGCGCCCTTTGCGCGTTCGCTCGGATTCGACAAGGTCTACGCCATGGTCTACGAGGTGGATCAAAACGTCCGCTTCACCGGCGGGGTTCTCTACGAAGATCTCATCATGGACAAGGGCGCCATCCTCCGGCGCGCGGTCGAAAAGGAGCGCCTTTCGCTCGAGGGTTCGGTCGGGGTGGGGGATACGGAGTCCGACATCGGGTTCCTTCAGTTCGTCGAGCGGCCCATTGCCTTCAATCCCTCGATGAAGCTCTACCGTCACGCGCGCAAGCACGGCTGGGAGGTTGTGGTGGAGCGGAAAGACGTCATCTATCACGTTTGAAATCGTCCCGACGCGCGTCGGGATTCGGGGATCGCGCTGGGAGCCCCGGCGTCCGTGTGCGCGTCTGCAGTAAGCCGCCGTCAGCAGCATCTATCGCTATTCTAATGTTCTCAAGAACTTGAGAATGACGAGTCCCCGGGGAGTGGGGGTGAGGCGCAAGGCGGCGCCCTGGTAGCGCTTGGCAACGAGTCCGGCGAGGGCAAGGCGGCGGATATGCTCGGAGGCGGTCTTGAAGTTTATCCGGAGGGCCTCTGCGACTCCGAGAACCGAAAGATCGGAATGCCTCGCAAGGAGATTGAGGATTTCGATGCGCCGGTGATTCGAAATACCCCGGGTGATGTGCTCCAATTCGTGGAACTGCTTCATATGCGTAGGTGCCCGTCCATACCTCGTGTTTACGGGTGATACCCTTTGATATTCTTTATTCTAATGTTCTTAAGAACATTAGAATAAAGAATTGTGGATAAGTTAGGATTTCTGGATTTGTTTCGGATTTGGTGCTCGCGTGTCCGGTTATTACAAAATCCGCCCGGGCCGGAGCCACGGGCGGATTTTGGGTTAGGCGTCCTTCATGGCGGCCTTTGCCTTCGCCATCATCTCGGGGGTGAAGTCGGCGTCGGTCATGCCATGTATCTGCTTCCCGTGCTCGCCGACCTGCTGCATGACCTCGTCCTCGGTCATGCCGGTAGCGACGAAGTCGCAGTCCGTGCCAATATCGCGACAGGAGATTGATTTCATAAGATGTGGATTTTCGAGTCAAACGACTAAAGAATAGCCGTCCGCCTTGGGCGGACGCTCGACCGCTGTACTACATATG
Organism: Candidatus Wildermuthbacteria bacterium RIFCSPHIGHO2_01_FULL_49_22b; assembly: GCA_001823165.1. GTDB lineage: Bacteria > Patescibacteriota > Minisyncoccia > Minisyncoccales > UBA10102 > 01-FULL-49-22b. The sequence goes on along the minus strand of MHTT01000016.1, from coordinate 10,862 downwards.
ATACCACAAAAAGGGCCGGTCAACAGCTCGGCGGTTGAAAAATCAACGATTTTTCATTACGATAATAAGGCGTCCGCGGCCACCCGCGAGCGCAAGAATCGCATTTTGGGGGATCGTCTAACGGTAGGACACTGCCCTTTGGAGGCAGGTATCGGGGTTCGAATCCCTGTCCCCCAGCGGTCCTATGACCCTAGGACGGGTCATACGTTTCTGCGTCATGAAGTCAAACGACTTTGTGCCCGCAGGTTTGGAGAGGAATCAAATAACGATTCGAAAAAAAATATGAGTGAGGAGAATTCTTCCTGAAGGCATCAGTTTATCGCATCTCTCGGCTGTGGTTGATTCGTTTTCAGAAGATATAAAAAAGCTACTTCAACATCATATTCGCATAGGAACTGATTCATTCAATCTTTGTGTGGTTGAGGGAAAGCCTAGAATTTATTTCAACGATCTCGGTAATGCACGATTTGCTACCGATGATTCAGGAATCAACCTGGAAGAAACGGCAGAATATTACGCGAGAGCAGTGGTAGGCGTTCTCACAAACGGACTTACCGAAGCAGAGTATACTGAGTATAAAGATTATCTAGAGGATCATGCGGAAGAACTTGCACAACGATTGAAGGTAAATTCTCTCGCTTAATCGACCCCTATCGAGACCCCCGCCTTCGCTAAAGCTACGGACGGGCAGGCCTCACTAAGGAGAGGGAAGAGACCTCCAAAAGCGCTGTAACGGTCTCACCTTGGAAGGTTCTACACCGAGGGTGCCAGAGAAACTGTGAGCCCGACCGAGAGGGGTCAGAGGCGTTAGAAATATCTAAACGTCTAGAAACTATGAAAATGGATGGAGCGCCAGAAATAGGACAGCCCCGGTCTTCTGAAACCGAGCAGCTTATTGAAAAAAGAGGGATGAGTTTGAGTAAAGAGAAACTCGATTGGTATAGCAGCACTTTTGAGGTTAACGGAAGACAGGTCGAGAATCTTGGCGTATATCATGACCCAACCGCACTAAAGGAATATAGAAAAGAGATTGAAGAGGCGATTAAAAGAGCATCGGTGGTAGTTTTGGAAGATGCTCCAACTGCCTCAGGCGAATACTCTGACGAATACGTCGATCAGATGCTCAAAGAAGCGGAGTCGAAAGGCATTCAATTATCAAAAGATAAAGTGATCTTGGAATTAGATAATCAGACGGGAAAACATTTTTTTAGAGTTATAGAGGATATAGCGGCACGGGAAGGGAAGCCCGTGGCGGTAGTTGATCCTAACTCCAGTGATCGAACTAATGAGCATGGCAAGCAAGAACGACAAAGAGTCCGAAGCACGAACAATGCAATAGAACTTACAAAACTGGGAGCTTTCCTTGCGGCAGTAGCTGGTATTGTTGGTCCAGAAGTAATCGGTAGAAAGAAAGAAACTGCCCAGTGGATCATTCGGCACAAACAATGGGCCGTCGCACGTTCCTCAAACGTATGATCCAGGGCGCAAGCGCTCTTGGATTAGCTCCCACGATTATCAATTTTCTAAATTCGGGAGATAGAGCAACCGGAATAGTAAGAAAGGCTGCTTACGATTACTACGATTTTAGGGATGTTATTTCTGCAAAAGGAATAAAAATGCTTTCAGAAAAGAATTTTGGCGATGGGGCGATCTTACTGATCTATGCAAGTCCGCACTCGCGAGCAATTGAATTCTATAATTCACACCCGCAACTTACCGACGCGAAATATCAAGCATATCAGCCTCTTCGTGATGCACAACAACCCAAACTGCGTACTTACCAATTCGAAGATAATAAGTGGCAACTTATCGAGCGAGAAGATATTAAGTAACCGATTTACGCCGCCATCCTTGAGCTTCTTGAATTTTTCATCTGCTACGATTCCCGATCCGCAGAGCCCGCAGGCAATCATCCTCGTGAAGGCGAACTCCTTGGTGCCAAACGAAGATCTTGATATAGGCAACGCCCGTCTCCTAGCCGGTGCATCCGGGCGTCGGCAATTCGTTACTCGAACCTTAGAACTCGATTTTCCCGGGGAAGAGGATCGCGAGCTGCGTCAGGATTCCTCCCCAGTTCCGAACCGTTTTCGTCCACTAGAAGATAGGCCGTAGTCACCTCAGTCTGCGGTGGCGCCTTTCTTTATCCACAAGGGCTTGACAGCGTATTTTATCCAGAGTAGTATTGAAGTAATTATGCAATTACTTGAACTTATATGCTGACCAAAGAGCAAATAAACGCAATAAAAAAGGACTTTTCGAGGGAGGACGAACGGATGCCGGTCATCTTGGGCACGCTGGGTGATCCGGGTCGATTTCGGATTTTTAAGATCCTGATGGAGCACCGCGATATCTGCGTAACCGATGTCGCATCGATCCTCGGGGTAACTGTTTCCGCGGCCTCGCAGCAGCTCCGGGTGCTCGAGAGGGTCGGGCTGGTACGGAAGGATCGGATGGGACAGATGATCTGCTACGAAGTGAGGGATGACGATCCTATAGTGAAATCCTTATGCAAATTATTTTCCTAGCGGTCGAATTCATAACTGTAAACTAACTAGCAACATGCCAAAAGTAACCATCTATACAACCCCGACCTGCGTCTTCTGCAAGATGACGAAGGCATTCTTCAAGGAGCATGATGTAGTCTACGAGGAGAAAGACGCATCAACCGATGCGGCGGCCCGCGACGAGATGATCGCGAAATCAAATCAGATGGGCGTGCCGGTCATTGATATTAACGGCGAATTCACGGTCGGCTTCGATAAGGAACGACTCTCTCAATTGCTGCACATATCGTAATCGAAAAAACCCGCATGCAAACTTCGGCGCTGAAGATACAAATAATCATCGGGAGTACCCGCGAAGGACGGGCCGGCGAAAAAGTTGGCCAATGGGTGAAGAAATTGGCGGAAACCCGTCGGGATTTTACGAGCGAGTACATTGACTTAAAGGATTGGGCGCTGCCGTTCCTCACGGACCCAATGCCGCCTTCCATGGGCAAGTATGCGTCCGAGTTTACGCGGCGATGGAGCAAAAAGATTTCGGGGGCCGATGGCTACATCTTCGTAACCCCCGAATACAACCACGGCTATTCGGCAGTTCTAAAAAACGCACTCGATCACGTCTATCAGGAATGGAACAACAAGCCGGCGGCCTTTGTTTCCTACGGCGGGGGCGCCGGAGGCGCGCGTGCGGTGGAACAACTCCGCCAAGTCGCAGTCGAGCTTCAAATGGCGCCGATTCGCGAGCAGGTGGCTATCCCCATCATTTGGGAGGCGTTCGACGAGGGCGGGATGCTGAAGGACGCCGCGGGGCACAAGAAAAAAGCAGAAAACATGTTCAATCAGTTGGTCTGGTGGGCAAGGGCTTTAAAAGCGGCGCGAGAAAATGACAGGAATGTGTAATTCATTTTATGGCCATGAACAATAGAACGTTAATCTGGGGAGCCATCCTTGGTGTTGTCGGTCTGTTGCTATTCGCCCGATTTTACGGCGGCGGCATAGCATCT
>MHTT01000016.1:0-7241 GCA_001823165.1 Candidatus Wildermuthbacteria bacterium RIFCSPHIGHO2_01_FULL_49_22b | reverse complement strand
AGGGGCAAGAAGCCCGTGGTGGTTGATTTTTGGGCCTCGTGGTGCCCGAATTGCCGCCGCGATATGCCGAATCTCAACCGCTTTTATGAGAAATACAAGGATAAAGTCGAGGTCATCGGGGTGAACTTACAGGAGAATGAGTCAACCGTGCGGGATTTCATTGCATCGCGCGGCATTTCCTTTCCCATTGCCCTTGACCCTCGCGGACAAGCTTCACGGGCCTACGGCATTCAATACACAAATACCCACGTTCTCATTGACCGGGCCGGAAACCTCGTGCGCATTATCCCCGGCGACATTGGAGAAGGCGATATCGTATCGCTTATTGAGCAGGAAAAAACTTCGAATGACCAGTCATTTCTTCCTGATGAGAAGCCGTGCAAAATTGCCTCTGCGGAAGGCGCTCAAGAAGGCGAGCAGACCGGGGTTTGCAAAAATGAAAACTTATGAAAAATTTCTTCAAAAACTTGGTGACAAAGTTAGCTCCCATACTGGGTGCTGGAGCCATTGGAGTTTGTCCTCTTTGTTGGATTGGATCCGCATCTCTCCTAACGTATGTGGGGCTAGGCGCACTCATTCCTGTTTGGCGCTGGATTGGGTTCGGGTTGATAGCTCTCGGTGGAATTGGATTTGCGCTTGACCATCGCTCTCATAGAAATCCTTATCCCCTCGTACTCCTTATTCTTGGGGCAATACTGCTTTACGTTGGCCGTTACGTATTCGCAAGTACGTGGGGTGCATGGCAAATTTGGGGACCGGGCGCGGCGCTGATCATTGTCGCTGTTGCGTATAACAAGTGGCTTTTTAGAAAACCCAGGCCCGAACAGGCGCATAGTTTGTCGTAGCGTTATGAGCTTCTCGAAGCCATTCATAATCATCGGGATAGTGATTGTTGTCGTTTTGGGATATTTTATCTTATCGCGCACGGTCTTCCGAAATGGTTTTCCTTTACCTCGGGGCGGGGAAACTACGAAAGAAATAATTACCGTTGACAATGGCAACCAATTTTTTTCTACGAAGGAAATTATGGTAACCGACGGCACAAAACATAGCGTTCCGCTTGATGAGATTATCGGCGGCGGGCCGCCAAAAGACGGCATTCCGTCCATTGATAATCCGAAATTTATTCCAGTTGTGGAGGCGAATAAGTTTCTAACTGACAGCGAGCCCGGCGTGGCTTTAGATATCAGTGGCACGGCGCGATTTTATCCGTTCCAAATTTTCGTATGGCACGAAATTGTCAATGATGCGATCAATGGTCAGCGCGTGCTTGTAACCTATTGCCCGCTTTGCCTTTCCGGAATCGTGTTTGATCCCATGGTAAATGGCGAACGCGTGGAATTCGGCACATCAGGCAAACTATGGAATTCCAATCTCGTCATGTATGACCGCAAAACCGATTCGCTGTGGTCGCAAATCTTAGGCGAAGCGATTGTTGGTGAGATGACCGGGACTCAGCTTAACGTTCTTCCTTCAGATATGATCAGATTCGGTGAGTTCAAGAAACAGCATCCTCAAGGGGCTGTACTTTCGCGTGATACCGGGGCAACGCGCTTCTACGGCCAAGACCCGTATGGTGATTACTACACGACCCCAGGCACCTATTTCCCGGTCGGCAAAAAAGATGACCGTTTAGGCGACAAAGATTTTGTGCTCGGCGTTGTTGTAAACGGAAAGGCCAAGGCATACTGGCCGGAAGCGATAAAGAAAGCCGGCGAAATCGAGGATCGTTTTCAGGACAAGACCGTTGTCGCGCGGTATGAAAAAGAGATTGACGCGGTGCGGCTCTTTGAGAAAAAAGCCGACGGTGCGGTCGAACGTTTGAATCCGTTTGGCGCCTTCTGGTTTTCATGGGCCGCTGCGCATCCCGATACGGAACTATTAAAATAGCTTTTGCATATGAAAATTACCATACTCCATAACAAAACCTGCAATATCTGGCGAACCACCAAAGGGATTATTGAAACTATCCTGAAAGAGAATGGGCTTTCAGCCGAGATCGAAGAAATCACAATAGCGAATGATACGGAAGCAGGGGAACGCCATTTTGCCGGCTCGCCTCAAGTACTCGTAGACGGAAAGGATATTGATCCAATGGCCGGAAAGATTACTAACTACCACGAGTCGGGCTGCAGATTCTATATATGGAAAGACAAACTGCACGAAGGGCCTCCACGGGAAATGCTGGAAGAAGTAATTCTCAAGCAAACATAAGGCCATGAAAGATACATTCGGCCCTGAGTATATCGTGAAGGTATATGACCCCAAGATCGGCATGGCGGGATTTTTGGTGATCGATAATACCGTGCTTGGCCCCGGCAAGGGCGGCATTCGGATGACGCCAAACGTATCCGAAGATGAGGTGTTCCGCTTGGCTCGGACAATGACCTGGAAAAACGCTTTGGCCGGTATTCCATTTGGCGGAGCCAAGGCCGGCATCATCTGGAAGGGCGGCGACGCGAAACTTAAAAAGGCCTTCGTGGAAAGCTTTGCTCGAGCAATTCGTCCTTTCACGCCCAAAAAATATATTGCCGGTCCGGATGTTAATACCGGCGAGCAAGAGATGCAATGGTTCACGGAGGCAACCGGGAATTGGCGCTCAGCAACCGGCAAGCCCGCAAACTTTTGCATGAAAATTTTCGGCAAGCCCGGCGAGAAGTGCGGCATTCCTCACGAATTCGGCAGCACCGGCTTTGGCGTGGCGCAGGCAGCGTCAATCGCGGCTGGGGCGATCGGCCTCAACATCAGGAAGTCGAAAGTCGCCATTCACGGTTTTGGCAATGTCGGTACCTTCACCTACAAGTATTTGCGAGATCTGGGAGCTATGGTGGTGGCTATTGCCGACAGTAGCGGCGCAATTTTTTCTGAACGTGGTCTTGACCACGCGGAAATTCAGAGCGTGATACGGGATAAGAAATTGCTCAAAGACTGCTCCGGTTGCAAAAAAATACCGTCCGATGAATTTTGGAAAATACCGGTAGACATCCTTATCCCGGCCTCGGTTACCGATGTCATCAATGACCGGAATAAGCGTGATATCAGGGTGAAAATCATCGTTGAAGCCGCTAACATTCCGATGAAGGAGAAGGTCGAGCGAGAACTATTCAGTCGCGGTATACTTATTATTCCCGATTTCGTCGCCAATGCCGGAGGCGTCATTTCTTCGTACGCCGAATACCGCGGCTATAACCCGAAGAAGATGTTTGATTTGGTTGAACGAAAAATTCAAAGCAGTACTCGGTTAGTCTTGGAGCGAAGCATGAAATTAAGAAAAAATCCCCGCGAAGTCGCTTTGGCAATCGCTAAAGAAAAGGTCGGAACGAGAATGGGCGCACGTAACAGTTGAACATGGAAATTGTATACGATCTTATCATCATCGGTTCAGGCGCGGCGGGCCTTGGAGCTGCCATTTACAGCGGACGGTACCGCATGAAGGTTCTTGTCATTGGCAAGGAGTTTGGTGGAGAAACGGCGAAAGCAGGCTCAATTGAAAACTATCCTGGCTTCCAGTCAATTGACGGATTTGAGTTAATGGACGCGATGAAGCGACAGGCGGGATTTCTTGCGGTAAAAATGATTGATGGCGAGGTTACGAGCGTGACTCGGCAGGAGCACTGTTTTGAAATTGCGGTAAAAAACACAACCTATCAGTTCCACTCAATTCTGTTTGCCGTGGGAGCGGAACGGCTGCGTCTCGGCCTACCGAACGAACGGGAGCTTACCGGTCGCGGTGTGCATTATTGCGTAACCTGCGACGGTCCGGTGTATACCGGAAAAACTATCGCAATGGTGGGAGGCGGAGACGCATCGGTAAAGGGAGCGGTTCTGGCCGCGGAGTATGTGAGCAAAGTGTTTCTGATTGTGCGGGGCAAAGAAGTCGCCGCAGAGCCGATTAACCTGGAACGGATGAAGACTCTTGGCGAGAAAATCGAGGTGCTCTTGGAAACAGAAGTGAAGGAAATTATCGGCAAGGATAAACTTGAGAAGCTGATTCTCTCGCAAAAATCCGGAAAGCACGATGAATTAGTTGTCGATGGTTTGTTTGTGGAAATCGGAGCACTGCCGAATGTTGAGCTCGCGAAATCTCTCGGCGTGGAACTCGACGAGCGCGGCTATATTAAGGTTGATAACGCAATGCAAACGAATATTGATGGCGTATTTGCCGCCGGAGACGCGGTGAATCATTTCGGATCATTCAAGCAGGATATTACCGCCGCGGCGATGGGAGCGGTTGGAGCTACTTCTGCGTACAATGATCACAAAATTCATGGCGAGCTTTGTCAGGTTCACATGCGCCCGGGCTTACAGGTCGGAAGTCAAAAATAATTGGATCACTATATCTTCATGGAAACTGAAACTGAAATGGAGGCCGACGTCCCCGAGTATCCCGATTCTCTGCCCCCGGCGTCGTACCAAGGCACTGACGGCGCAGTGTGCAAGGTGGGGAGTATAGTACCGGAAGATGGCTGGTACGCATGTGTCCCGTGCGGGAGCAGAAAATGCCTCAAAGCAGGCGCGCGCTTTCCAAGCTGTTTAATGTGCCTTGGCAGGGAGCGGAAATTTTTCCGGAAAGGACTCGAGCTTTGGGAAAGAATTCGCAACGCGGAAAGGTCGAAAAAAATTACTCGTTAGCACATTAAAATATATGAACATGAAATCGATGATAGTCCCGATATCGGTTCTTCTGGTCCTCGTGATTGCTTCAATCGTGTTTGTGTGGCGGGGAATCGGCATGCACCAGCAAGTGTCCGTTGAAGAAGCGAAGTTCCACGCGCTTCAGCAGGAGTACTTCATCATCAGTAAGGTGGAGCGCGAAGCGGCGGTAACCGGATCAGAGTTGAATCAAAAACTGGTTCAAATTCAGAATTATCCTTCCGAACTGTTGCGCCTGAAGCTCGTAGGAGTTGGGAAGATTCTTACCGGCATTTTCCTTTCGCTTTTGGCAATCGTTTTCCTGCTCTTCATGATGCCGATTCGTCTGGGAAAGCTCATGAGAGAAAATAGGTAATAAAGGTCGAAGAATAATAGGCGTAATCTATAGAATATTATGCACGACAAAGATCACAAAGGTACCTGTATGGCGTGTTCCTGCCCGTGTGAAATGCACACCGAGCATTCGCATGAGGGACATAGCCATAACGAAGGAGGCAAAGAAAATTCTGCCAAGAAATGCGAAATGTGCGGCCACGAGCACAAGGCGGATGGCTCTTGCGATTGCGGTTGCAAGTAACTGCGGGTCATGAATAAAATTTTGGCTGCAATCGTCGGAATTTTGATTGCCGGGGGCGTTGGCTGGCTAGTAGTTTCTAACCGTAACGCTCCCGAAGAATCAAGGCACCAGGATCAGACCGAGAGGGCTCCGGATTTTGTTTTGCAAGACTATAATGGCAGGACCGTACGACGTGCGGATTTTGCAGGAAAGTCGCTTGTTATAAATTCTTGGGCGGCGTGGTGTCCGTTTTGTCGTAAAGAACTGGTCGATTTTGCGGCGGCGCAGGGGGAGTTCGGCGATAGAGTCACGATCATCGCCGTTGATAGAGCAGAAGCTCGGGACGTCGCGAAAAAATATACCGATGAACTCGGAGTCACGGAGGGCATGATATTTTTGCTCGATCTTTCGGACAGCTTTTATCAATCAATTGGCGGATTCTCAATGCCGGAAACAATTTTTGTCGATAAGAACGGTATGATAGTTGATCACAAGCGAGGCCCTATGGATATACATGAAATACGGACCAAAATTAAGAACCTTTTTGCGTTGTGAAGTTGATATTTGTGTATAACTCGGACGGCACCTTTGCGTCCCTAATCAAAGATACTGCACATAAATTGGTATCGCCGACAACATATCCATGCAATTTGTGTCGGCTGACGTATCCCGTCGCGTTCATGGATGCAGAGTGGAGAAAATTCATTGAATCATTACCATATGAAGCTTTCTTTTTGCATCGTGACGAATTTCATAGGCAGTATCCCGGTCAGGCACAAGTTCCGTTGCCGGCAGTGTTTGCGGAGGACTCATCGGGTTTGCGCGTACTGATTTCCCACAGCCAAATCAATGAGGCACGAAGCATCGGGGAGTTAATACAACATGTAAGGCATTCCTTAGCTAATGAAAGCGCACTCGAGTAGTTTGGATTTCGATTATATTACCGATGGTATTTACATTGGGACAAACCAGTGCTGTCAAACGCATTTTGATGAAAAGTTAAAGAAGGAAGGCATAACCGCAGACATATCTTTGGAAGAGGATCGGCTCGATGCTCCGTTCGGCGTCGACTTCTACGTCTGGATGCCAGTGAAAAATCATACCGCACCGAGGCAAGATCAGTTGGAGTTCGGAGTTTCAGTTCTTGAAAAATTGGTATCAATGGGAAAGAAAGTATATGCGCACTGTAAAAACGGCCACGGGAGAGCGCCCACGCTCGTCGCCGCATACCTTATTAAAAAGGACAAAAGGCCAGCAGAGGCCGAGGCGTTTATAAAATCAAGGCGCCCCACAATACATCTGGAGGATGTGCAGCGCCAAGCACTTGATAATTTTAACAAAATGGATTCGAAAAGCTCACCACAAGCATAACTATGGAATTTTCACTTATCATCCCGGCATTCATAGCTGGCGTTCTCACCTTTCTCGCGCCCTGCACGCTGCCGCTCGTTCCGGGGTATCTCGGGTTCATCAGCGGCGCGTCGCTCGACGACTTACAGGACCCGGCGAAATCGGGAAAAGCCCGATGGAGGATTTTTCTGAACGGCCTCTTTTTTATCATCGGGTTCAGTGCCGTTTTTGTCATCCTTGGGACGCTAATCGGTTTTGTGGGCGCAACCGTGCTCGCGCCCTATCGAATATGGCTTGGCCGCATCGGCGGCGTTTTTGTAGTCATATTCGGTCTTTTCATGCTCAATGTTTTGAAGATGCCGTTCCTGGCGCGGGAGCGACAATTCTCGGTGCCACCGCTTTTCGAACGGGGAAGGCCGCTGAATTCGTTGATTCTCGGATCCGCATTTGCTTTCGGTTGGACGCCATGCGTGGGCCCGATTCTCGGCTCAATATTGCTGCTTGCCTCGACTTCGACCACGGCATTGCAGGGCGGCCTTTTGCTCGCGGTATTTTCTATCGGGCTCGCGGTGCCCTTCCTTGCGATTGCGCTTGGCATCGGAAAGGCGTCCCTGTATATCCAGAACTTTACCCGGTATCTGGGCATCGTTTCATTCATCGGCGGCGTGTTTCTCGTATTTCT